>DATBTF010000058.1:0-14882 GCA_036559405.1 Bdellovibrionota bacterium | reverse complement strand
TGCCCGCCCGCCTTCTTTTGGGAATCGCCAGTCCCTGGCTGGCGCTTTGGGCGGTGTTCGTGGCAGGAATCTCGCTCTGGGGTTCCAATCGCCTTTGGGAGTTCGCCCTCAGAAGCTATAGCTCAGCCAGTAGCTAGTCTCCCCTATAAGTCCGGCTGGCCGCGCGGTTGAGCCGGTCCCAGATGGCGTCCCAGAGCCCACCCTGCTGGGACAGCTTGCGGATCACAAAGATAAACGAAGCGCCCGTTTCGGAACATTCGCGCAGCCTTACGTAGAGAGAACGGGCGGCGATCCGTGGATTGGGATCCAACCGGAGCTCGGAACCCTCCACATTCCTTTCCAGCCCGAAGTCGCCACAAACTTGTTCGCGAATGCGCTGCCTCAAGGAAGAGCTCTCCTGGTCCACAATCACGAGAGGAATGCTGGGCATATAGTGATGCTCCGTATTCCCCGGTGAGGCCATGCTGGATCCCCTCTGGATCACGAAGGGCTCGCCTCTTTCTTTCAGGGCGGTCTCCAAAATGTCGGCCGTCACGGCGCCAGGCCGCAGTATTGTCACCACGTCTTTGTCGCCCTCGCGGCCCAAGGCAATCACGGTGGACTCCAGCCCCACTTCGCTCTGGCCACCGTCCAGGATCAGCAGATCTTCCCGCTCAAAACCTTTTCTTACGTGTTCCGCCTTGGTGGGGCTGGTTTTTCCGAATTTATTCGCGCTGGGCGCGGCGAGAGGAAATCCGCACTTCTCGATGAGCTGCCTGGCCACCGGATGGGCGGGCATCCGCAGGCCTACTGTCTCGAGGCCCGAGGTGATGAGGGGGTTGAGCTCAGGAAGCTTGGGCAGCACCATGGTGAGGGGTCCCGGCCAGAAACGCTTGGCAAGAAAGTCCGCCAAAGGCGGCCAGTGGGCGATTACCTGCCGCTTTTGCTCGAGATCCGCGATATGCACGATGAGAGGATCAAAAAAGGGGCGCTCTTTGATCGAAAAGATCTTACGAATCCCCGCCTCGCTGTAGATCGACGCCGCCAGGCCGTATACGGTCTCGGTAGGGAGGGCCACTACGCCCCCCTTCTCCAGCACTGCTTTTGCGCGCTCTAGCTCGTCGTGGTCTAAGGTCATAATCTATACTATAAGGCGACTATGCGTTTATACGGCACCCCTCCCTCGCACTTTACCCGAAAAGTGCGGATAGTTCTGCAGGAACTCGGACTTCCCTATGAATTTGTCCGGTTCACCGATTTGCTGGCGGTGGGGCCGGATAATTTCGCGCACAATCCTCTCCATCACTTCCCCGTTCTCGAGCACGAAGGACTGCGGCTCATTGAAAGCGATTTGATTTGCCAATATCTCATTAAAACGTATGGCCGGGGAAAAGAGCTGAGCTCCCTCTTTCCTTCGGCGGAAAATGAGACGCGTGACGGCCAGACGCTTGCCATGATCAATGGCGGAATGGCGGCGGGAGTGGTGCTCCTCCGCGCCCAGCGAAGCGGGCTGAAGAATCTCGATTCGGTTCCCTTCTTCCAGCAGGAACGGGCGGGATTGGACGGCAGCCAGCGCTGGCTCGAACAGGATCTCGCCGGACGAACAACTTACTATCCCGGGCGCTTTACCTATCTCGACGTTGCTTTGCTTTGTTTTCTGGAGTGGGCCGCCTTCCGTGAATTCCTACTGCCGGAGAAAGAAATCCCTGGACTGGTGAAGTTCGTGCGTACACACGAATCGCGCGCCAGCGCCCGCGCCACTCATCCCTCGAAAAGTGAGGTGACCCAATGAAAAGCTACTGCCGGCTCTATTACCGGATTCCCTTTTCTGAAACGGACGCCATGGCGATCGTGCACCACTCCAACCACGCCCGCTATCTCGAGCGCGGCCGGATCGAGCTGCTGCGCCTTTGTGGCTTGGAATACTCGAACCTCATGAACCGCGGCATGCAATATCCCGTGCTCGAGCTGCAAACCTCCTTCAAGAAGCCGCTCAAGTTCGACGAGGTGATCCTGATCGAGACAACGATCGCCGAAGCCAGCAGGACACGCCTTGCCTTTTCCTATAAGATTTTTACTGTGCCCGAGCTGGAGAAGCCCTCTCTTTCCCAGGAAGAATTTGTCGGCACACCCAGCGTAATGGGTATGACCTCTCATTGTTGCGTGAACTCGGAAGGACGTCCGATCCCTGCGCAGCCCGATGTACTGGCGCGCCTCACGGAGCTTCAAGGAGCTGGCTCATGATTACTATAAAAAGTGAACGAGAGATCGAGCTGATGCGAAAAGTGGGCAAGCTGGCCAGCCAGTGCCTGCGGGAAATGGGAAGGCTCGTGAAAGAGGGCGCCCGCCCTTCCGACCTGGACAAAGCCTGCCGCGAATGGACGAAAGCCCATGGCGCCATCCCCGCCCCCCTCAACTACAAAGGCTTTCCCTCCAGCCTCTGCGTCTCCGTGAACGATGTCGTGTGCCACGGGATCCCCGATGACCGTCCATTCAAAAAGGGCGACATTGTAAACCTTGATGTAACGCCAATTCTCGAGGGCTATCACGGCGACACGAACGCTACTTTTATCGTAGGTGAGGTTCCCGAAAACATCCGCAAATTCGTAAGCACGGCCTGGGAATCCATGTGGGCGGGAATCCGCCAGGTGAAGCCGGGAAATACGGTGGGGGATATCGGTCATGCCATCGAGTCGTTGGTGCGCAGTCGCGGATATTCCGTGGTGCTTGAATACTGCGGTCACGGGATCGGCCGGAACTTTCATGAAGACCCCGTGATCATCCATGTAGGAAAACCAAAGTCCGGGCTTCCACTGAAGCAAGGCATGACCTTTACCATCGAACCCATGATCAATATGGGCGCACCTCACACCAAATTGGATTCCGACGGCTGGACCGCGCGCACCGCTGACGGCACCCTGTCGGCGCAGTTTGAACATACTGTGCTGGTCACCCCGACGGGAGTAGAGGTGCTTACACTCGGAGAGGGCGAACAGCCACCGCAGCCATGAGCACCCCCTTCGACTTCCAACGCTGGCTGACAAGTGAAAGCCGATGCTATGCATGGAGTGAACCGGGGCAAGGCGTTCGCCTGCGCTGGGGCGAAACCGAGCCGTCTGCAGATGAAAGCCTTTCATTCCGGAAATTTTTTTCTCCCCGCCAGAAATTTCCCAGCGCTTGGATTGAATTTCCCGAGTCTGCAGCATGGGCCCTGGCCAAAGGACGAACGATCGAGCAAAAAACGCTCGCCGACGTAATGGTTTCAAGGCCGCGATCTGAAATCCGTTCCGACAGGCCCGCCTGGGATGCACTCTGCCAAACTGTGCAGGCTCAAATTAGCGCGGGCTTCGCGCGGAAATTGGTGCCGGCCAGGGAAGTTTCCTGCGAGGTCTCGCCGGAAGAGTATTCCGATCTCCTTTCTTCCATCGGACACCGTCTCTTCGCTCCCTTTATGAGCAACGCCTACCGCTTCATCGTGAAATCGGGTTCGAGCGTTTTCTTCGGCGCCACCCCCGAGCTTCTCTTCAGCCGGGAAGGCGGTAAAATCCTGATCCACAGCATCGCCGGCACCCGCCCGCTGCCCGACGGCACGCAAGAAGAAAAGGTTTCCGCCGAGCTTCTTGCATCCGCCAAAGACCGCGCCGAGCACGCATGGGTGGTGCAAGGCATTCGCGAATCCCTCCGCGGGCTGGATATCCATCTCACGCATCCTACAGAGCCGCGGATTCTGCGGGTGCCGGGCTTGCTTCACCTTTATACCCCCATGACCGCCGACGATGACCCCGCGATTCCTGGAGAAAGGCTAATCGACGCGCTTCATCCCACTCCCGCAATCGGAGGATGGCCGCGCGAGGGGGCAATGAACTTTCTGTTCGAGCAGGAAACCTGGGACCGCGGCCTCTTTTCCGCGCCCCTGCTGATTCGCTCTCCGGGACGCGAACTCTGCCTGGTGGGGATTCGCTCCGGCCTCCTTACGAGAAACAGTCTTCATTTTTTTGCCGGTGCTGGATACGTAAGTGGTTCTGATCCCGGATCGGAATGGGATGAAACCGAGCGGAAGCTGGGCGTAATGCAGAAAATTCTTTTTGGAGAGCAAGATGGACGATAAATCCGGCTTGGCCTATCGATTCGCCCTCCACTGCGCAGCCCAACTCGCCGGTTCGGGCGTGCGCACCGTGGTGGCTTCTCCGGGTTTTCGCAACTCGCCATTGCTGGTGGCGTTTCATAAAACCCCGGGCCTCGACGTGGTCACGGCCGTCGACGAACGGGGCGCTGCCTTTCTCGCGCTCGGAATCGCCCGCTCGCAGCGCGCGCCAGTGGCTCTGCTGTGCACCTCGGGCACCGCCGTCGGCAACTATCTTCCAGCCATTATGGAAGCCAGCCACGGAAAAGTTCCTTTGCTTGTTCTCACGGGCGACCGCCCCCAGGAGCTGGTGGACACAGGCGCCAACCAGTGCACGGACCAGACGAAGATCTTCGGTTCCCACGTGCGTTTTTTTGCTGACACCGCTCCTCCCTCCGGCGCCGACCACGAAGCGAACCATGCCGGGTATATCGTCGGCAAAGCGACTTCCCGCTGCCTGCAGCCCGTTCCCGGCCCCGTGCACCTTAATCTCCGGTTTCGCGAGCCCTTTCTTCCCTCCGCCGAAGAATGTGCGCGGATCGAAGCGGAAGAACGCCCGCGTCCGTGGAGCTTCTTCGGGTCCGGCTCGGGCCCCACCGAAGAGCAGGCTCTGGCTGTCGGATCCATGGTGCGCGCGGCGAAACGGCCGCTGCTCCTGCTTGGCCCCGGATGCTATGGCCAGCGATTTCTCGGACGGCTCTGCGAGCTGAGCGCACGCACCAATATTCCCGTGATCGCCGAAGCGGCCTCTGGCATCGCCTTCTGCGAAAACCAGAGCAAGCCCCGTCTCATTCATCGTGCCGAGAATGCCTTGGAGGCCATGTTGGATGGCGCGCTTCTCGCGCCGGATTTATTCATCCGGATTGGCGCCCCGCTAACTGGCCGCGCCTACGGACGCCTACTGGCAACCTCGGCCCTGCCCCAGCTGATCTTCGAAGAGTGGGGAGACGCCCGGGAGCCCGGCTTCCATCCCTCCGTCGTCGTCGAGGGAAATCTCGAGGCCTGGCTAGACACTGCGTCGGCATGGAGCGACACCACAGCAGAAAACGCCTGGGTGGAAACCCTGCTCGCTTTCGATGCGAAACAGGAAGCTCGCATTGACACGCATCTGGCACGCAATTCCGCATTCACGGAATGGCATTTCCACCGTTTCTTCGAGCGCCAGCTCGGCAGGGGGGTCAATCTCTTCCTTGGAAACAGCATGCCGATCCGTGATTTTAACTCGGCTTTCCCGCGCACAGCCAAACGCATGCGGCTCTTCAGTAACAGGGGACTGAGCGGGATAGACGGGTTGATCGCCACTGCCACCGGGGTTGCGTACGGGTCGTCCCGTGAAACCCATGCGGTGATCGGCGACCTGTCCGCTCTCCACGATCTGCCCTCCTTGTCGCTGCTCTCCTCTCTGCGCGGAAAAATTAACTTCACGCTTTGGGTGATGAATAACGGAGGAGGAGAAATTTTCCGAATGGTGAAAACGGCAGAGGCGGGCCCGCCAGAATGGTTCACAACCCCCCAGGAGTTCGACCTTTCGGCGATCGCGAAATCCTTCCGGATCTCTTTTTCCCGCGTTCATGATCTTGCTTCGCTGGAATCCATCGTCCCGGAAACTTTTGCCAATAGCGGCGTGCGGCTGATCGAGGTATTGGCTGGCGGCGAGCCGAATGTGAAGATCAGAAAGTCCTTTCGCGATGCCAACTAGAATTGTTTATCTACATGGAATGGGCGGCGCGCCCGATGACTGGCGTGACGTGCAAAAGGCTTTGCCGGGGGTCGCACTCCCGCTCGAAACCGGAGGCGCCTCTCCCGAAAGCTGCGCCGAGGGGCTGGCCGAGACCGTGCTTGACCAGGTTTCTGGGTCTTATGCGCTCTGCGGTTATTCCATGGGCGGGCGCCTCGGCGTTCTGACCGCCCAAAAGCTCATGGAGGGCAAGCGCAAGCCGGAGGCCTTGATTCTGGTCTCCGCCGGGCTGGGTATGGCCACCGAGGCGGAAGCCGCGCAACGACGCGCCCAGGACGAGACCTGGGCCGCTCTTGCCGAGAACAACGCCGATGAGTTTTGGGAAAAATGGTACGACCAGGAACTCTTCGCCTCCTTCCGCTCCCTGCCCGAGGCCAACCGCAATGCCTGGATGGAGCCGAGAAAATCCATGGATATCAAAAGCTTGTCGTCTCAGCTGCGCGCCCTCGGACCCGGTTGCCATGGAAATCTCCTCCCGGTCCTCAAAGACCTTGTTTCCCGGGGGCTCAGGGTGCTTTACATAGCGGGCGAACTGGATAAAAAGTATCTGGACCTGGCGCAAAGCCTCAGGGCGATCCCCAAGCTCACGGTGGAAACCATAGCCGGGGCGGGACATGTGCTGCCTGCGGAAGCACCAGGCGCCTTGGCAATGCGGATCGCGCGCTTTTTGAAGTAAAGGACGGACGGAAGATGGGAAAAAATACGGATAGGAAAATCACCCCGGCGGACATCAACTGGAAGAAAGCTGCGGACCTTCAGGACCTGCGCTACGAAAAATCCCCGGAAGGGATCGCCAAGATCACGATCAACCGTCCGGAGGTGCGCAATGCTTTCCGCCCGCAAACCGTGAACGAGCTGATCCAGTGCTTCAACGACGCGCGTGAAGACGCAGGCGTTGGAGTGATCATTCTGGCGGGCGAGGGACCCGATGCATTTTGTTCCGGCGGCGACCAGCGCGTACGCGGGGAAAAAGGTTATGTGGGCTTCGACGGAGTGCCGCGCCTTAATATCCTCGACGTGCAAAAGCAGATCCGCTCCATCCCCAAGCCCGTGGTGGCTATGGTGGCAGGCTATGCCGTTGGTGGCGGGCATGTTCTCCACGTCGTTTGTGACCTTTCTATCGCGGCCGACAACGCCCGCTTCGGCCAGACCGGCCCCAAAGTTGGAAGCTTCGACGGCGGTTTCGGTGCCAGCTACCTCGCCAGCATTGTGGGTCAGAAGAAAGCACGGGAGATCTGGTACCTCTGCAAGCAGTACGACGCCCAGGAGGCCCTCGACATGGGACTCGTCAACACAGTGGTGCCGCTGGAAAACCTGGAGCAGGAAACGGTGGCCTGGTGCCGCAAGATGCTCGACCACAGCCCGCTCGCCCTTCGCTGCCTGAAGAGCGCCTTCAACGCCGGTCTCGACGGGCAAATGGGCATCCAGGAACTCGCCGGCAACGCGACCCTTCTCTACTACATGAGCGAAGAGGCCCAGGAGGGGAAAAAAGCTTATATCGAGAAGCGTAAACCGAACTTCTCGAAGTTCCCGCGTGTCCCTTAAGCGCACCATGCAGCCCTGGATCGCCGCCGCTCGCCCTAAAACACTCGCCGCAGGGCTTGTTCCCGTACTACTCGGCTCGGCTCTCGCCTTTCAGCAAGGCGGATTTCAGTTCGGTGTATTTTTCTGCGCCCTTTTCGGCGCGCTCGCCATCCAGGTGGGCACGAACTATGTAAACGATGCCTCCGACTTTGAGCGTGGGGCCGATACCGAAGACCGGCTGGGCCCCGCTCGTATGGCGGCATCCGGTCTGATCAAACCACGCGCACTCTATGTCGGCGCCGGTGCTTGCTTCGTTCTGGCATTTCTCTTTGGTCTTTATCTCGTAGCGCAGGCCGGGATCTGGATTCTGGTGATCGGACTGGTTTCCATCCTGTTTGCCGTGGCCTATACGGCCGGTCCGTTTCCCCTTGCTTATCTTGGATTGGGCGATCTGTTCGTGCTTCTTTTCTTCGGACTGGTGGCCGTGACAGGAACGGCATTCGCTCATCTGGGAACCGTCGGGGCAGACGCCATCTATCTTTCTCTCGCTTGTGGGTGTCAGGGCATGACCCTGATCGCGATCAATAACCTCCGCGACATTCCGACCGACATCCGCGCGGGCAAGAAAACTTTGGCTGTGCGACTCGGCGACAAAATCTCGCGAGTTTACGTGGCAACGGTCGCTCTTCTGCCTTTTGCATTCTGGTGGCCGATTGCCGCGAAAATGAGCGGCGTGGTTGGCCTTCTTCCGATTCTCTCCGTCCCGCTTGCTCTTC
Source organism: Bdellovibrionota bacterium (assembly GCA_036559405.1). Taxonomy (GTDB): domain Bacteria; phylum Bdellovibrionota; class UBA1018; order CAIPTA01; family CAIPTA01; genus JAKFYM01. The sequence continues at coordinate 6,742 of DATBTF010000058.1, read as the reverse complement.
ACATTGCCAATTCGTGCATTCGCATTGCGGACCGACGCGGCTTTAATCCGCTTTTAGCAAAAGCGGCACTGCTGCAGCTTTCCTTTGGAGTCCTGGCGGCGATCTCCCTGGTGGCTTCGCGGTGAGCACACTTGCGTTTGCCCCTTACGCACGCCCCTTTACGCGGCCCTTTTCTTACGGCAAGTATACGCTGAGCTCTCGCACTGGTTTTATTCTGCGGCTCTCGCTGGAAGGAAACGTTTTCTTTTCCGAAGCCGCGCCACTGCCAGGGCATTCCACCGACGCGCTTGCCGACGTGGAAAAGGCGCTGTCCACCCATTCCTGCGGCACACTTATGGCGGCTTCTCCGGATTTGCAAATTCCGCCCAGTTTGCGCTTTGCCTTGGAAAGCCTGACCGCTCAGTCGATGCCGGGCACCGCCGCCGTCCGCTCCAATGCGCTCGTTCCAAAAATTACTTCGGGAGAACTGCGTAACTCGCTATCTGCCGCAGTGAAAAGCGGATATACCCACTGCAAAATAAAAGTCTCTCCGGACAGCTGGAGTGGCCAGGTGGATGTTCTGGAAGAATTCCCCCAGCTCATTTTTCGTCTCGATGCAAACCTGAGTCTCGCTCCGCAGGATCTGGACAAAATCGTAAGTGATCTTTCGAGGCGTGCGCTTCTGAAACAACTCGATTATCTCGAAGAGCCCTTCCCTGGAATCTGGGACCAGGCCTCCTTTCGTGGAATACCTTTGGCTCTCGCCGCGGACGAGTCTGCGCCGTCACCCCTGCGAGCGATGGACCTGTTGGAGACCGCAAATCCCCCGTCTGTTTTCATCATCAAACCATCTGTGGCGGGGGGGCTCTTTTCTCTCAGCGAGTCCGTTGAGTGCCTCAAGCGTGCGGAGAAGCGGGTTGTGTTCACCTCTGCGCTGGAAACCGAACCCGGGCGCCGCTCGCTCCTGGCATTTCTGTCCCAGATGCCGCATGAACCCTGCGGCCTTTCCGTGGGCGGGCTCTTCGAGAAAAATTATCTGCCGGATGCGCCCGTCTGGATCTCCACCCCCGGGATTTCCGCAGAAGAACAACGCTTCCTGGGCTCACTACCATGGAGAGATTGCCAATGATCCGCGCGTGGCTGAGACCCGAAAGTGAGCTAGTCGATCTGACCGACGAAATTGCAAAGAAAGCCAACGCTCTTCATGCTGCGCACGCCCAGGGCGCACGCTTTCTTGCGCTGCCGGTTACAGACAACCGCGACGCGGTTACCTGGATCGCCGCCTCCTTTCACTCGCCCATTTGCTTCGTCCCCATGCCCCCTGATCTTCCATCGCCGGTCCACGAGTCGAGACTGGCCCAACTGCCGGGGAATGGAGTTACGCTTTCGTCGGCCCCACAGTGGAACAGCCAAAGCGTTCAGCTGCCGGATCGCAAGCGCCTCGATGACATTTGGGCCGTTCTTTTTACGTCCGGCTCCTCGGGTGAACCCAGGGGCGTGGCCATCAGTGGCGAAGCACTTAGTGCAAGCGCCACCGCTCACGGAGAGCGCTGCGGAGCTGTTCCGTGGTTGTTGAACCTTCCGCTTTTTCATGTGGGCGGGTTCAGTGTCGCCAGCCGCGGATTCTTTCTGAATGCGCCCATCGGAATTGCCTCGGTCCAGTTCAGCGCCGAAGAAACCGCCGCCTGGATTGCGGGAGGCCGCGTGAAGGGGTTGTCGCTGGTGCCGACGGCGCTCTTCCGGCTTCTTCAGGAAACCTCTCTCGATCTTTCTTCCCTGGACGTGCTCCTACTGGGTGGAGCCTCCGCTGACGATAGTCTCGTCAGAAGAGCGGTGGAAAGACGCGTTCCCGTGCGGCTCACCTACGGCATGACGGAGCACGCCTCCCAGATCGCCACCGAACGAAGCGCGGGCGGCGGGCTCGAGTTGTTGGCCGGTGTACTGGCACGCACTTCAGACGATGGTGAAATCTTTGTGCGCTCGCCCTGCCTGGCATCTGGATATTTCCAAGACGGTATTCTCGTCCCTTTACCCCAAGAGAAGGGGTTTTTCCCTTCGGGTGATTTGGGCGAGATTTCTGGCGGGCGGCTCAAGGTGCTGGGCCGTAAATCAGAGATGATCGTAAGCGGCGGAAAGAAAATCTTTCCCGCGGAAGTAGAGGCGGCTCTTACCGGATTGCCCGGGCTCCGCGACTTCGCCGTGCTCTCACTGCCGGATCAGGAGTGGGGGGAGATCGTTTGCGCGGCGATAGTCGAAAGCACGCCAGGTAAGTTTGATCCGCCGGCCTGGAAAGAGCGCGTGGCCGAACGGCTTGAACGGCACAAATGGCCCAAACGCTGGGTTCGCGTTTCGCGAATTCCCCGCTCAAGTGCCGGCAAAGTCCTTCGGCAAGCGCTTCGTTCCGAAGTTGAGCGGTCCTACTCCCAATCGTAGTTGAAGCTTACGCTCACCCGGGGAGATCGACCGGAATGCAGGGGCACCTCGTGCCGCATCCAGCTCTCGAAGAGCACTAGAGACCCCGGGCGAGCTGGAACTTCAATATGGGTGCGGTTCTCTCTTCGGGCACGGCTCGCACGCGGCGGCGAATGCATCATGAGCGGAAGGCGGGGGTCTTCGAACTTTATCGCCGGAGCCCCTGTAGGCACGCTTACGTAATAGGTTCCGCTGATCACGGAGAGGGGATGAATGTGCATGCTGTGGTGGGTGTTTGCCCGCATCAAATTCGCCCAGCAGTTCGTCATCTTCAGGCGGCCGCCCTGGAGATCGAGCTCCAGTCGTTTCGCGTATGCGTTCACTTTTCCACTGATCCATTTTTCTAATTTTTCGAATGTCGGTGAAATTTTCTGCAGCTTGTTGGCAGAGGCATATGAGGTGAAACCATTCTTATAGTTTTCGCGTGACCAGGTTCGCCCGGCGGTGTCCAGCTCCGAGAGGTCCTGAATTTCGCGCAAAAGCTGCACATTCAGTCTGCTGGCATTCCAGCGATCGGAAAAAATCTGGGTCGAAAAGTAGCTCGTGGTCGGCATAGGCGGGCCCTGCTTAACACGTCAGGCGCGTGGTTTCCAAGGCTTCGCGGCCAGGCCATCAGAAGTGAGGCGGCTGCAGAGGCTTTTCAGCCAAAGATCCATCCCGTCTCTGTCGCTTTCGCGGAAACGGTCCAGATCGGGCGAATCCATATCGAAAACCCCCACGCATTCACTTCCCGCCATCAACGGAAGCACCAGCTCGGAACGCGATGCTGTATCACAGGTGATATGGCCGGCGAACTTCTCCACGTCGGGAACGAGCTGGGGTTCTTTCGAAGAGAATGCCGTCCCACAGACCCCACGGCCTGGGCGAATTTCCGTACATGCGGGCTTACCCACGAAGGGTCCCAAACGGAGACAGGTTCCGTCGAAAAGATAAAATCCAGCCCAGTTGAGACGAGGAACGGAGTGAAAAACGAAGGACGAGAAGTTGGCGAAGTCGGTTAGCCAGTTTCCGACAAGATACGCCTCAAGCTCTGGTAGCCGGGTACGGTAGTCCTCAGCGGTGTGCACTTCGCTTCTCAGTTCTTGGATCATGGGCGCCATCCTATCTGTTACCACCTGGATACAGGTAGCTAAGTTAAGCGGGCCCCGGGCTCGCTGGTTCGAACTTCCCAGAGCTGGAAATCTTGGGTTCGGCTCTTCCAAAGGAGGGGTCGCTCAGGACGATTTTGGGGCAGAATCCGAAATTCAGAGAAAATTTGTCTTTTATTTTTTAATTTATGGTTTTTATTTTTAAATATTTGTATTTATTAATTAAATTTTAATTTTTCATTCCATCAATAATGCGCGCCTGTGTTCCTGTTGGCCCTTTACTCTACCTGGCAGAGTCCGACCGCCCACTTAGCCGACTCTAGGATTTTGCCCAAGAACCAAAAGTGGGATAGCGAAAATCCAAGCGGATCAAGCGTGTTGACTCAATGCATAAAATCATGGTGGTTTTATTTCTTGTGGACCCTATAAACTATTGAAATTTATATTATCACAGAAATTAATCATTCAAATTATCAGTCACAAATCCGATCAGACCTCTATTAAGCGCCCGCCAGGCCCATGTGTCTGACGAGAGACCCGCCCTGGAATCGATTTTTTCAGGGGAAGCGGGATGGTAAAGTACTTTCGAAATTCCAGGCACTTACTTACCTGGTGCCATTTCTGGTCTTTCTATCGAGCTCGACTTAGCCGAAGAGATTGAAAATCCGAACTTTGATGCAATTAATCATTCGTTTTATCATTCAAATATGGCCCAAAAACCAAGTTCCAGCGAATCCCTCGTCTCCGCCCTTAGGGATGAAGGCCCGCAAAGTCCGGCGAAGCTGATGTCCCTCTTGAAGATCAGCCAACCGACCTTGTTCCGGGCGGCCAGGTCCCAGCCCCAAAAGGTCGTATCCATGGGGGGGCGGCGTAACCGAAAGCTCGCAGCACTGCGTACCGTTCGGGGCATCGGCTCCAGTCTTCCCGTCTTTACCGTATCTCCCGAAGGAGACATCGGTACCGTGGGAAAAATCCTTCTTTTGCACCCAAACTCGCTCGCATTCGTGATCGAAGCCTCTCCCTCGATGCCGCGCTACTATCCAAAGCTCCCTTCCTTTCTCGAAGACATCCGTCCGAGCGGATACATGGGGGACGCATTCGCGCGCTCACACGCGGATCTCCACTTACCTCTATTTTCCTCCAGCTGGAGCCCGAGCAATATTCTCGAAGCCATTGCGAAACGGGGGGAAGATCTCGTCGGAAACACGATCGTGGGAGCGGAGTCGTTCGAGAGATTCGTCGCGCTCAAACAAAGCGATGTGGAGGTGATCTCCTCCGCCAAGGCGGCCGAGAGATATGTCTCCTTGGCAGAGTCCGCATCCACCGGCTCTATTTCCGGATCGATTGTCGGCGGTAACCAGCCGAAGTTCAGCGCCGTCGTCGAGGGACGCGACGGAGCCGTCAAGCATGTTCTTGTGAAATTTTCTCCCGCGGGCGATTCATTTTCCGCGCGGCGATGGCGGGACTTGCTCATCTGCGAATCGCTTGCGCTGGAAGTTCTCGGCAGCCACAACTTTTCCGTGGCGCAAAGCCGCATTCTCGAGGCGGGAGACAGGATATTTCTCGAGGTCGCGCGCTTTGACAGGGTGGGCCCGCACGGTAGACGGCGCGTGCTCTCCCTCTCCTCGCTGGGAGGGGCATGGGGGGGGAACAGGGGTAACTGGGCCGCTTCGGGGGCCCTCTTGGAGCGCGAGCGAAAAATATCGCCTGAGGATCAGCGCAATATCCAGCGCCTGGAATGCTTCGCGCGGATGATTGGTAATAACGATCGCGGCCCCGACAATCTTTCCTTCCTCTGGCGCCCCGGCGACTCTGGGGCTAGCCTGGCCCCCATCTACGACATGCTTCCCATGCTTTACGCCCCAGACGCAAAGGGTGAGAACCCAGGCAAGCATTTTACCCTTCCCACTTACGACCATACCCTCATGGGAGTCTGGCAAGATACGCGCGCCCTGGCGGTGCGCTACTGGGAGAAAGTACGGGAAGACTCCCGCCTTTCCGGCGATCTCACAAAAATTGCCGAGCACCACATCAAGCTCCTGAAACGAGCCTAGCAATGAAAGCATCTCCTTCGGCCAAAACCATTTCGATAGCCATACTGCCCTTGGCCTTCGCGGCGCTTTCGCTTTCGCAGATGCTATCTCCGCAGCTTCTTTCGATCCGATCTTTCATAAGCTATCCCTATCTCTTCAACGGGTTCCTTGTAGCCCTTGGAGAGAGAGTCCACTATATCGGGCATCCGGGCATTCCCTTTTCCCTGCTCCTTGGTGTCGTCGTGCGCATCACGCATGCGCTCCTTCCTGCTGCCGGTCCGATTTCCGCCGCCTCACTTCTGATCGAGCACGAGAAGATTCTTGCCGTGATTTCTCCCTTTCTTGCTCTGCTAAACTCTGCCGCACTCTTCATCTTCGGGCTGAGGGCTCGGAGAAAATTTTCCCTGCTTCACGTGCTCGTGGCCCAAGCGCTGTTTTTTATCAGCCCACACGTCGTCCAGATGTCCACCCACCTGCGCCCCGATGCCCTGATCGTCGCCATTTCCTGCATCAATGCGCTCTTTCTTCTGGATCTCTTGCCGCTCCATGCATTTCCCTTTTTCCTGGGAACCCTGCTCTCCATGAAGCACGTATTTATCTCCTTTGTTGCGGAGCTTGTGCTGTTTAAAAACTTTTTCCGCGCCATGCTCGCCCTTGTAATTACCGCATCCACCTACGCTGTGTACGGGCTCTATCTTGATTTTCCCTGCCTTGCCTGCGAGGGGGCCGACTACTTAAGAATCTACTGGAACAGACTGCTGGGCCGGCATGTCCCCCACCAAGAGTCCGACTTCTATCTGAGCGCCAATTCCTGGGCGACCTACATACGGCCTACGGAGCTTTTTATGAACTCCGGCGCGCTTGCAATCACACTGCTCGTGGGGGCCGTGGGGGTTTATGCCGCCCTCCGTCCGCAGCCAGGAAAAAATCTTCTGTCGCCCCTGCGGGTGGCGGTCATGGTTTTTCTGTCACAGATCGCCCTGATGCTGATCTATCCTCTGAAGTTCTATTTTCTCTTTCCCGCCTTCGGGCTCGTGCCTCTAGTCTATCTTCTTACTGTGGAACGATTTCCCGAGGTGGCGACCGTTCTGGCCCGGGTTGTTTCCGGTTTGCTTCTCGTGAACTGCATCTATCTAGGCCGTGCCTTCTCCATCGAGCGGAAGGTGCTTT
>DATBTF010000057.1:0-7620 GCA_036559405.1 Bdellovibrionota bacterium | reverse complement strand
GCCTGTGAAAGCCAGGAGCTGGAATCGGCCGACTTATTCATCCTCGGTGCCAGCGAGTTTTCACAGGCACATATTAACCAGATCCAGAGGCTGAATCCTGCCCCGGAAATCCTGCTTGCTGCCGGCAAGAAAATTCCCAATCTTGCGAAGGTGATGGCCCCCGGCCTCCTTTACGTGGAGTGGGGCGAGCGGGAGATCCTCCACCAGATTGAGAGCGGAATCAGCCTATATAGGCGCCGCAGGCGCCTGGAAGCGCTTCGCGACCACAGGAACCGCTCCATCAATCTGGACACGAACCCGGCCATTCATCTGGTTACAAGCGTGATGCGCCGGTGCACGGCCGCCGAGCAGTATCCCGACATCTTGTCCGCGATGTTCACGCTTCGCTCCGTGGTGGACTTTCATGATTCAGCCCTGATCACCTTAGGCGAGTCTGGCGAGGTGCTCGAGGCCTGGCGCCAAGCCCGGGAGTCACGCGAGTCGATAGAAACCGTGGACCTGCCGCCCCGACTGGCAAGTAACGCCTTCGCGGGTCTGGAAGACGGAAAGGTCGCCATTTTTTCCAGCGCCGATCCATCCAGCTCCCACCTCGAGGGGTTCATCCGCCACCCCTGGAGCTTCGCCATGGGAATGCGCTTCTCCGTTTCGCAACTTCCCCGCAGATCCAAGTCGGCCAAATCCGCCGTGCTGGTGTTCTACCGCAGAGAGCTGGTTCCTTTCGTGGAGAGAGACCAATGGCTGGTGGAGCTTACCTATGGACCTTTGGCGCTGGCGCTCGAAAAAGTGGCGATGCTCCGGGCGATCAGCCGTGCCAGCAAAGAGTGGCGGTCGACCTTCGATGGCATTTCCGAGCCGCTAACTGTAATCGACCGCAACTACACCATAGTTAAGGCCAATAAAGCGTTCGCTCGGCTCGTCGATCATGACATCAAGAAGCTCAAAGGCCGCCGCTGTTATGCGCTACTGGCGGGCCGCCGCCAGCCCTGTGTCTCCTGCCCGGTGGGGATGAGCTTCCAGCCGCCGGCGGGCACCCGGATTCAGCTGCAGGGAAAGTCGAAGCGCGATCTTCTGGTGTGGTCGTACGGAATTCGTACCGGGCTCGATTCCTACCACTTTCAGTTTTACCGGAACGTTTCGAAGGAAACTGCCCTGGCCTCCACTCTGATCCAGTCGGAAAAAATGGCAGCTCTTGGAAAGCTGGTGGGAGCGGTGGCTCACGAGATCAACAATCCTTTGGCGGGGATTCTTGCCACTAGCCAGCTTGTTCTCGAAGACGCGAAGAAGGAATCCGCGGACAAAGGGGTGCTCGACGACCTAGAAGAAATCCGGTCGGCGGCCGTGCGATCGAAAAAAATTATCGATGATCTCCTCGGATTCACTTCGGAGGCAAAGGAGCTGGAGGAAACGAATCTTCTCGATGCCGTGCGCTCGACGCTGGCATTCGCGAAAAGCGCATTACGAGACATCTCCGTGAAAGTGCATACGGAAAAGGCCACCCCCAAGGCCTTTGTTTCCGTGAATTCCTTGCAACAAGTGTTGTTCAACCTCATCACGAACGCGGCACAAGCCATGAACGGAAAGGGCTCGCTGGAGATCTCCATCGCCCGCGATAACGACTGTTATAGAATCGACGTTCGCGACAACGGTCCCGGCATCCCACAGGAAAAGCTGAATCATATGTTCGATCCATTTTACACCAGTAAAAATGAAGGCTCGGGAACCGGCCTGGGTCTTTCGATTGTGAAAAGCCTCATCCACAAGATGGGCGCCCGCATCGAGGTTTCGAGCAGCGCTAAAGGCACCGTCTTCCGGATCTTTCTTCCCCGCCAGGTGGAGATTCCGGAATGAAAATACTTGTTGTCGACGACGAAAAAATTATTTCTTCCGCGCTGCAGAGAATTCTTTCCCGCTCCGGGCACGAGGTGCAAGTTGCGAATCACGGAGTGGAGGCACTGAAGCTCGTGGAGGACGCGCCCGCCGCGTATGACTACTGCTTCGTGGATCTATTGATGCCGGAAATCAGCGGCTCCACGGTTCTAGACGCGATCAAGAAAAAAATGCCGGGCGCCAATGTGTTCATGATGACCGCTTACGGCGACATGGCGGTGCGGGAAGACCTGCTGAAGCGCGGAGCATTGCGAGTGCTCGCCAAGCCGTTCGACGACATCATGAAAATTCCCGAGCTTCTGAAGTAAGCTAGAAAATTGCCGCCTTTTTTACGGCGTGGATGAGCGAACCGGGAAAAATCCCGTACTGGATGGTCAGCACGAGGCAGATTGCAATCGCAGCATAGGCAAAATAAGAGGGGCGGAACGGCGCGAGCTCCTTGCCATCCTGCATGTACATCAGCACCACGAGGCGCAGATAATAATAAACCGATACCGCGCTCGTGAGCACCGCGATGAAAACCAGCGTGGTTTCGCCAGCGGCCAGTGCCCCCGAAAACAGATAGTATTTTCCGACGAACCCGGCCGTAGGCGGAAACCCCCCCAGGCTAAGCAGAAAAACAGTAAGCGCTGCCGCAGCCAAAGGGTGGCGTTTCCCGAGGCCGGCAAGCGCGCTGATCTCCAGGCCCTCATCGTCTTTGCCAGGGAAAAGCGTGAGCAGGACGAAGGCACCGATATTCATCGCAACATAAGCCACAAGGTAAAACACGATGCCCGAGTAGCCGACCTGAGGCCCCGCGAGGAGTCCGACCAGCAGGTAACCGGTGTGAGCGATCGCGGAGTAGGCCATCAGGCGCTTCAGGTTGGTCTGCATCAGGGCTACGAAGTTCCCGATCAGCATGGTGAGCAAGGCCAGCCACCAGAGCACGGCATGGGCAACGTTCTGCAGCCCGCCCAGGAGGGATACTCCCTGGTCGCCGAAGAAACTGACGCTTACCCGCACAAGCGCGGCGAAAACAGCCGCTTTCAGCGCAGTAGCCATATACGAAGTCACGTTCGCAGGCGCACCCTCGTATACGTCGGGAGTCCACATGTGGAATGGCGCAGCGGCCACTTTGAACAGGAAGCCAACCATCAGCAGTACCACTCCCGCAACCAGCACGGGGTTCGTGAGCACGGTGGGCTCGTGTCCCAGCGTATAGAGGATATTGTTCAGGCGGGTTGTATTTAGAGCGCCGTAGATGAGGGCCGTACCATACAGATAGACAGCCGCCGCCGCCCCGCCCATCACGAAATATTTTATGGAGGCCTCATTGCTGAATGCGTTTTTTCGCCGCATTCCCACGAGTACGTAAACAGTGAGACTCATCAGCTCGAGTGCCACGAAAATCGTGAGCAGTTCCGTGGCGCAGGCAAGTAGCATCATGCCCAGGGTCGCGCTCATCAGAATCGGATAAAATTCCGAATAGTGGATCTCGCCTTCATCCAAGTAGGAATAGGAGCCCAGCATAACGAGAGCCGTGGCTCCGCATAGCAGCACATTGAAAAATGAGCTGAAGTAGTCGGCCACCATCATTCCGCCGAAAATCTGCACCGGCTCACGAACCCAGTGCGTACCAGTCCACACTCCGGCAGCCACCATGGCGGCGATGGAAAAAAGAAAAAGCGGCAACCGGCTGCCACGTTCACCGAATTTCACGGTCGCCAGCAACATGGAGAGCAGGACGCCAGCCGTCACGATTCCATAGGGGGCGAGCGCCATCCATGCGGCGGGACTTAGAACCAGGTTCGCGGGGTTAATCGTGCTGAGCGTTGGCATAGAGGCCGCCCTTTCCAGAATCTTTCATGCTTACGGTGATCTTTTTGGTGAACTGAAGCAGCGAGGGCTCCATGCGGTCGAAGAAATATTTGGGATAGAGACCCATGAAGAATACGAGCAGCACCAAAGGGGCGAGGTAATAAAACTCGCGCCAGTTGATGTCGGTGAGCCCCTCGCTCTTCTGGGGGTCGGGCTTTCCAAACAGGATCCGCTGGCAGAGCCATAGCATGTATACGGCACCGAAGATCACGCCGGTACCGGCCATTGCAGTCCAGAAAGGGCTGGCGAGGAACGCCCCCTGAAGGATCAGAAATTCCCCGATGAAGCCGTTAGTGCCCGGAAGCGCGATCGAGCTGAAGGTGACAATCAGGAGGATGATGGAAAAAAGCGGCAATGTTTTGGCCAAGCCACTGTATGCATCGATCGCTCGAGTGTGTTTTCGCTCATAAAGAACACCCACGAGAAGGAAGAGCGCTCCGGTGCTCACGCCGTGGTTCAGCATCTGATACAAGGAGCCCGTGATGCCGATCTGGTTGAGGGCGAAAAGGCCGAGGATCACATAGCCCATGTGGGATACGGAGCTATAGGCGACGAGCTTTTTGATATCGTCCTGGGCCAGGGCCACAAAAGCCCCGTAGACAATCGCAATAGCTGAAATGCCCATCATCCAAGGCGCTACCAGGGGGAGCACACCGGTGGAAATCGGCATTGCAAAGCGCATCAGGCCGTAGCCGCCGAGCTTAAGCAGAACGCCCGCCAGGATTACCGAACCGCCCGTGGGCGCCTGCACGTGGGCGTCGGGCAACCAGGTGTGAAAGGGGAAAAGCGGAACTTTGATGGCGAATGCCAGAGTGAACGCGAGGAAGATCAGCCCTTGCGGGCTGAGGATGCCATCGCCCGGCAGCTTGAGCATGAGCACGTCCGCCAACGCGGCGGAGTAGCCTCCCAGCTGGAGCTTCGTCTGGAGAACGAGATAGATGATTGCCACCAGCATGGGCACTGAACCGGCGAAAGTGTAGAGGAGAAATTTCTGTGCTGCATAGATACGGTCTTTCGAACCCCAGATCCCGATCAGGAAGAACATCGGGATCAGCATCGCCTCCCAGAATACGTAAAAAAGGAAAAGGTCGAGGGCCAGGAAAGCTCCCAGGATCGTGCCCTCGAGCGCCAGCATGAAGGCCAGATATTTCTTGGCGTCTTCTTCCACCGCATGCCAAGCGGACAAAACGATCACGGGGACCAGAAAAGTTGTCAGAAGCACGAGAAAAAGGCTGATCCCGTCGATGCCCATGGAGTAGCGAACACCGATAAGGGGGAGCCATTCCTTCTGCACCATGAATTGATAGCCGGCATTGCCTTTTTCAAATGCGCCGAAGATCGCCAGCGAAAGAGCGAAAACCAGCAGTGAGCCACCGAGGGCCAGCCAGCGGGCGGCCTCGTCCATCCCGCGCGGAAGGCAGAATAAAAGCAGCGCGAACAAGAGCGGGCTGAAGACCAGCCAGGAAAGTATGTGTTCTCCGAAAATGATCTGCATTTTTCTCCCTTACACCACCTGAGCCACGAGAATCGCCAGCAGCACAAGCATTCCCAGCATCAGGAACGCCAGATAGTGCTCCAGTTTTCCCGTATGAATCACGCGCAAAGCCCGTCCCGAAGCTCGTGAGATCGTGGCGGTGAACAAGACGGCTCCGTCAATCGCCACCACATCGATCACCTTCCAGAGAAAAACGGCCACGGCCCCCAGAGGCCGCACGATCGCGGCATCGTAGAGCTCGTTGAGGTAGTAGCTGTTGTAGAGAAAGCGATTGAGCGGGCTGTCCTTTTCCTGCGTTTTATCCAGGAAGAGGATCTTGGAAAGATAGAGACAGGTTCCCGCCGTCAAAACGGAAACCGCCATCAATGCCCACTCCATGCCGGCGCTGCCGTGACCCAGGCTCTCCGGGACCACTCCGTGGAGGAGATGTTCCAGGTAGTTGTGGCCGCCCATGATGTGCGGAACGCCGAGGAATCCGCCGAAGGTAGCGAGCACCGCGAGCACTATGAGCGGAACCGTCATCACCGGAGGCGACTCATGCAGATGGTCCCGCACGTGCTTGGAAGAGCGGTTCTTGCCCAGGAATGTCATGACTACGAGCCGTCCCATATAGGTAGCGGTCATCCCCGCCGTGGCCAGACCCACGATATAGAGTGGGAGCCCGCCCAAGGGGCTCGAAAAAGATTGCCAGAGGATTTCGTCCTTCGAGAAAAAACCGGAGAAAATCGGAACGCCCGAAATAGCCAGGGTGCCGGCCACGAAGGTCCAGAAGGTGATCGGCATATATTCTTTCAGCCCGCCCATTTTGCGCATGTCCTGCTCGCCGTCACAGGCATGGATCACCGAACCCGAACCGAGGAACATCAGCGCCTTGAAGAAGGCGTGGGTCACAAGATGGAAAATCGCCACGGTATAGGCTCCGACGCCCACGGCGAGGAACATATAGCCGAGCTGGCTAACGGTGGAGTAGGCGAGAACCTTTTTGATGTCGTTCTGTACGATGGCGATGGTGGCCGATACGAAGGCCGTGGCCAGGGCGATCACCGCGATCACGGTAGAGGTCATGGGCGCCAGGCTGTAGAGAAAGCCCAGGCGGCAGCACATATAAACACCGGCGGTCACCATCGTGGCGGCGTGGATGAGCGCGGACACAGGCGTGGGGCCGGCCATGGCATCGGGCAGCCAAACGAAGAGCGGAATCTGGGCGCTCTTTCCGGTGGCGCCGATGAAAAGAAGAAGAGTGATCGCCGTGAAGATTCCGAAAGTGGTCTCCACGGAATGGCTGCTCATGGCTTCGCGAAGCTCGATGAAGTCCAGCGTATGAAAGTGACGGAACAACAGGAACATTCCCAATAAGAAGCCAAGATCCCCCACACGGTTCACCACGAAGGCCTTCATTCCCGCCTGGGCCTTTTCAATGTCTTCAAACCAGAAGCCGATCAGCAGATAGGAGCAAAGGCCCACGCCTTCCCAGCCGATGAAGAGAATCGGCAGGCTCGCGCCCAGAATCAGGATCAGCATCGACGCGGTAAAGAGGTTCAGGTAGGTGAAGTAGCGCTGAGGATTTTCATCGTGGCTCATATAGCCCACGGAATAGACGTGAATCAGGAAGCCTACGCCTGTAACCACGAGGCATAGGAGCCCCGAAAGCGGATCGAAGCGGAAGCGCATGGGAATATTGAAATCGCCCACCTGTATCCAGGGAAAAGCCGTCTGCTCAAAGCCCACCGCCACGGCTTCATGACCGGTAAGACGAAAGTAAAGAGTTACGGCCAGGCAGAACCCGCCGAACACAGCCAAGGACGCTAATACTCCGGCCACCATGCCGGGAATCCGCGGAAAGCTCTTCCATGGGATCGCTCCGCCTATCCCGTTGATGAGAGAGGCCATAAGCGGCAGCAGGACGATCCAACCCAGTAAGCTTGTTTGCTCGATCATAAAATCACTCTTTCATCTGGTTGAGATGGGCGGTGCCGATCTCCTTCATATTGCGATAAAGCGCGATGAGCAGACCGAGGCCGATCGCTCCCTCGGCCGCCGCTACGGTAACGATGAAAAACACGATGATCTGGCCGTTTATGTCCTGGTTTGCCCGCGCGAAGGTCACGAGAGTGAGGTTCACGCCGGTTAGCATCAGCTCGATACACATGAGGATCGCGATCAGGCTGCGGCGAAGCGTGATTCCGGCCAGCCCGATGGAAAATAGTGCCGCCCCTGTGATCAGGGCGGGAAACAGATAAGGATCACCCGTATGCGCCATTCTATTCCACCCTTCTCTTGGCGAGCACCACAGCTCCCACAATCGCGATCGAAAGCAGCATTCCCATGGCAAGGAACGGCAGTACATAATCGGAAAACATCACCTCGGAAATCACGCGTAC
>DATBTF010000056.1:0-13212 GCA_036559405.1 Bdellovibrionota bacterium | reverse complement strand
GGGAGCCGTCCTCCCTCCAGTTCCACGACCTCCCGTCAAGCGCCTCACACTTCCATTCCGCCACGGATTTTTTATTTCCGTTCGCATACCAGGAACGCTCGCGGCGCCCGCCCGGCAGGCGCTCGATCCGGAGCGAAAGGCGCCCGTTCTCGTGCCACTCCTTCCACTCTCCTACCCGCTTGCCGTCGAGAAATCGTCCCTCCACCTTCGGCTTTCCATCGGCATACCACTCCAGGAAAACGCCGGTGGGGATACTGTCGGTAAACTCCACCCGCTGCTCCTCCCTCCCGTTGGGATAGAACTTCCGATGCAGGCCGAAGTGCCGGTGGCCATCACGGTATGTACCTGTCTTTCGAACTGTTCCGTTTGGATAGTATTCCGTGCGCGAATTTTCCGTGCCGCCCTCCTTCCAGCGGTTTTCGAACAGGAGCACTCCTTCTTCGCTCCAGGTACGGGAAATCCCCACTTCTTTTCCACTCCGAAAGTGGCCCACGTAAGCCAGGCGCCCGTTGGCATGCCAGGCCTTCCAATCGCCTTCCTGTTTCCCGTTTCTGTACTTTCCCTCGGTGCGCATCGTCCCCTCGCCATGGCCGACGCCGGAAAAGCATACGAGCGCCAATAGGGCCAAAAGCTGCTTCCGCCCGAGAACTGATTTGGATAAGCTTAGAAGCTGGTTCACTTCATGATCGTAGCATCCTTTTTTTCTAAGCCAAGCAAGCAACGTAGAGCGGATTCGTGGCTGGCGCTGATCGCGGCAGTATGTGCTCTGTGGATGCTGTGGCTGAACCGCGACAGCTTCACCTACGGCTACTTCGGCGAAGACTATCATTGGCTAGTGAGAACCCGCTCCACGCTCTGGGAGGCCATGCGGCCCACGGCGGGAGACTTTTACCGGCCCTTCGCCGTGAACATCCCCTACTTACTGGCCGGCCGGCTGCCGCACGGCTTGCTTCTCTGGAAAATATTCGGCTTCGCTCTCACCTTCGCGGGCTACGTGCTTCTCTGGCGCTGGCTGGAGCGGCTTTCGGGAAGGCGCGTGCTTGGCTTCATTTTCGCCACCTTCTGGCTCTTCCACCCCGCTCATCCCTATGGGCTGCTCTATCCCAACGCCTTCGACTACGTGCTGATGCCCGTGCTCCTGATCTCCCTCTTGCTGGCAATCGAATGCGGTCGGCAGCGGCTCGCCCTCATTCTCCTCGCCGTGTCCTGCTTCAGCAAAGAGATTGCCTTCGCCTTTCCCCTGCTCTTCCTTCTGCCGGCTTGGAACAAGAAGAAATTCGCCTTTCCCCGAGAATTTTTCTTTGCATGCGCGATCGTAGCGGTAGCGTTGGCCGTGCATCACGGCCTGGCCACGGAAAAAGCGGGGGGCTATCTCCTCGCTTCGAGCCCCAGGGAAATCTGGGAAAACTTTCTCTATCTCGGGGGGCGCACCTTTCTGCGGCCCTATCTTTGGAACATTCTTGGCTGGAGTTCCCTGATCGCCGCCTTTCTCGCTTCCGCGTCTCCAAAAAGGATGCCGGGCGCCCTGCTACTGCTCATGGCAGTATTTTTTCTTCCCCTTTGCCTTCTGCATGACGTGCAGACGGAAAACCTAGGCTCGCTTTTCTGGATTTTCCCGCTAGGTGCAACTGCTGCTCTTCTCAATGGGGCGAAATTTTTGAAAAAGAAATGGCAGCTGGCACCGGCAGCGGCAGTGGTGTTTGCCGCCCAAGCAGTAACTCCCTCAGGCCGGCAGGCGCATGATCTCACCGCGGCCAGAGCCGCGATTTTCTCTTCCGTGCTTGAGCGGGCGCGCCCCCTGCTTGCGGATTGCGGCGCCTTCGATAAGGTCGTCACGCAGGGGCTTCCGCTGGTGCTCGGCTACGACCGCGAAGCGGAATTCGCCGTCTGGGGCTTGCGGGAAGCTTATCCGCATCTGCGTTTCTTCCTCTGGAAACCGCAGGCCGGCTACGTGCCGGATCTCGCGGAGCCTCGTAAATGGCTGTGGGTGGATCGCACGCAGGCGGAAGGCCATCCCACCCTGATATTTTCCCGGGATAGCGAGGGGCAGCTGAAAGTAGAGGGGAAAAATCTGAAAAACTGCGAAGGCGGGGCGTTGGAACGGGAAGCGCTGACTCCGCCTACAGATACGTAGTCAGATTTCCGAGGTTGATGCGGGCATTGCGGAGCACCGGATTCCGGACCACCGAAAGGAATTCCTGGTGCTCGGGATGGTCGGCGCGCCAGATAGCTTTGCGATCGAACTCTTCCTTGGGCAGATGCCCCCAGTCCGCAATGAGGTTGAACCAGATTTCCGATACCGATGCGTATCCCAGGATCCAATCGGCGAAGGCCGGGATTTCGCGGAAATTCTCCTGCTGCACGATAAAATTGATTTTGTAGAAAACGGGATGCCTGAAGCGCCCCTCCATGATGGAGGCATTCATCCAGTCGAGATTTTTCTTCAGCCGCTCGAAGCTGCCGCCCCTGCGCACGAGATCGTACACTGGCCTGGATGCGGCATCCACGCTCACGGCCACGAAGCGGATCATGCCGAACATCGCTTCCGTGAAACGGGATTCGTCCATAAGCACGCCGTTCGTCTGCAATTCGAGTTTGAGCTCCTGATCGTAGGGCAAATCCTTCAGCAGGCGCGAGTAGAGAGGAGACGCGAACGCGTCGCCCGATCCAGTCACATTCAAGGTGAGGCGGAATCCGGCCTCCTGCAGCTCCCGGATATTCCTCTGCACGGCCTCGTGGATGGCGCGCAGTTTCGGCGGCGCGGTTTCGTGCGTGAACATCTTGGTTTCGTTCCGGCACGACGGGCAGCGAAGGTTGCAGGATTCGTCGTAGTTTAGCATCAGCAAAAGACGCTTGGATTTTTCAGGATGAAACTCCTGGTTCATCTGATCCACATCCGAGCGCGGCCGGATCGGCGCCTTGATCTCCCCGAGATTCACGTAGCGGCTGAGGTAAGGACAAAGCTGGGCTTCGCAGTACTTGAAATTTCCTTCCTGGGTCTCGCGGCGGATGTCGGAGGAAACGGGACCGCGGAAGGCGTCGAGAATGGAAACTTCCGTAACGAACGCCACCGAATGGGGAAGCCATGTGGGACAGCAGTGGAAGATCTGCCCGTGAGGCATGATTTCGAAGCGCCAGAGGGGAAAGTCGCAGGTGACCCGATTCAGAGGAAAGGGAGCCTGGAGCGTCGGAGGCGGGCTCTTTCGAGCTCTTAGAAAAGATGGAAGCTGGAACTGCATTTCTTCTAACCATATCCATGCCTAAGGGGATTTTCCATAGCGCATCATCGGAAAAGGCGCTTTATACTTACTCCATGCACAAAAATCGGGTGGAAGCCTTCAGCGACGGCGTACTGGCGATCATCATTACCATCATGGTGCTCGAACTGAAGGTGCCTCATAGCCACGAGCTTTCCGCCCTGTTTGCGCTCTGGCCCGTATTCCTGAGCTATGTGCTGAGTTTCCTTTACATTGCCATTTACTGGAACAACCATCACCACCTCTTTCAGGTGGTGCAACATGTGAACGGCCCCGTGCTTTGGGCCAATATGCATCTGCTCTTCTGGCTCTCACTTCTCCCCTTCACCACCGGCTGGATGGGCGAGAATCATTTCTCCGAGCTGCCTTCGGCCCTTTACGGCTTAAATCTCTTCATGGCGGGGGCTGCCTACTACTTTCTCAGCCACGCGCTGATGGCCTCCCACGGCAGAGACAGCGCGATCACCAAGGCGATCGGAAGCGATTTCAAGGGCAAGGTCTCGGTGCTGACCTACGGCGTGGCGATCCCACTGAGCTTCTGGTCCCCGCTTATTGCCTTCCTCCTCTACACGTTCGTGGCGGCGATCTGGGTCGTGCCGGACCAAAGAATGGAAAAGGCGTACAAGAGCCGTTAACCTGACTACATGCGCATCCAGCACGCGATCTACGCCCTCGTCGCCTTCGTATATGCCTGCCTGGCGCTGAATCATCTGCACTCTCCCGCGCTTTTCCAGGACGAGGCCGCCTTCGTGCCTGTCTCGTTAGGGATCGTCACGCCCCACACCAGTGCGCGGAAACTTTTCGGAATCCTCATTTTCGAGATGGACTATGTGGGAGCGCTCAAGGCCTGGATCAACACTCCCGTTTACAAAATGCTCGGCATTTCCATTGCGACCATCCGGGTTCCGATCATCCTCACGTTCGCGTTCTCACTTATGTTGATCGGCGTTCTGCTGGAACGCCTGTTCGGATTTGCCGTTGCCCTGGGAACGATTCTGCTGCTGGGTCTCAACCCCAATATCATCGCGCTCACTCGAGCTGACTTTGTTCCTTTTGCCCTTTCCGTGCCGATCAAAGTGGCGCTTCTCTACCATTTGTGGCGCTGGGATCCGCGGCGGTGGGAGCCGAAACGCACTGCATGGATCGTTTCACTCGTCTTCCTTGGTATTTACCATCGGATCGACTTTCTCTGGACCGCGGCAGCTCTTGTGGTGGCATATGCCTGCCTGAGCGGGATTCGTCTGGGCTTCCGGGGCCTCGCCCAATCCTGGAAAGCGCTGCTGACGAAGGTTCTCTTTCTGGGCGGCACGGCATTGCTGGCTGTGGTTCTGATGCCGCAGAAATTCGTCGGGGGAGAATTCGGGCTTTTCGAAGGAAGCGTGGCGAGCAAAGTCGTGCACCTGCTGCGAATGTGGCGCTGGAATGTAGAGGGTTCCTCCTTCAGCCGCTGGTACCTGTTAGTTTGGAAGTTCGACGAACCGCTCTGGACTTTCCGCCTTATGCTCACCGTATTCCTCTGCCCCATTCTTATCCCGAAAAAGGCTCGCGGCATTCTCTTCGAACTCTCGCTCTTCTGCTGGGTCGCGACGGCCGTGATTTTCACGTTCCTGCTTGCCACCAAGAGAGCCGGCGCTCCCCATCACCTGCTCGCGATGGAGCCAATCTGGGAGCTGGGAGTGGCGGCGGGCGTAGCGCAGATTTTCCTTTTTCTGAAACCCCGTCTCGGAACTGCAGTGCCGGCCGCCCTGGTTTCCGCGTTCACGATCTGCTGGGGATACGCCTATGGCATCCATTATGGCCATCAGCTCGCCATCTACGACGGAAAGCTGGGTCCGGTGAATCCTTTCTGGTCGGAGAAAATGTACGAAATCGTGGATTTCCGGAAATCGCGGGACGACCAGTTCATTTTTTTAGGGTGGGGAGTGCAAAACGCCTTCACAGCGCTGACGAACGACTTCGAAAACTCCCATGAGGTGGTGCAAGGGGATCCTCTGAATATCGTTTTCGATCGTTATTCCGTGGCCCAAAGCACAGGGCATCCGCTTTACGTAGTGACGGTGGACCATATGCACCGGCCGGAGATCGGCTCCCCTCACACAATCATCGTGGCCTTTCGGAAATACCTCAAGGAGAAGGTGATCCACGCAGAGCTGGTGAAGACGGTTTCCGAGGGAGAAAAAATTCTTTTTTCCATCTATCGTATCGGCCAAGTAAACGCGTACCGCCATTTGCAGTGCGGAAAAAGAATCGACAGCAACGCTGGCCGGGTCGACGAGCCAGAACTCGAACTGCTTTTGCGGACAAATCTCTTCGCCGGATCGCCGGGTAAGACCTGGAGCCTACGGGCTCCCCTGCCCGGATCCCACTGGCTGAAGGCGGAGGAGGGATGGATCGCTTTCCGCTTCGGTCCCGGCATCACCTCCCTTCGAAAGGGCAAGACGGAGTATCGCCTATTCCACCCGGAATCCCCCAAACCGCTTTTGGACAAGTACATGACGATCGAGGAAGACGAGCATTCGATGGAAGCGACCTATGAATGCCTAAATGACCTAGTGCCGGGAGAGCCTCCTCTGAAAAAATAGTCTCCGCCTGTATCCCGGAGGATACGGTTTTCGCTCTTTGGAAAAAATGCTAAAATACTCACGGGAGCGCTTTGCGCGCAGGGGACAGTGGATGGTGGATTTTCCAAGACATTTTCGCACTTCAGTAGCGGCGTTCACCGCTCTCGTGTTTACGTTTTCCTATAGCGCACTGAGTTTTGCCGGACCGGAACAGGCTGCGGGTATGGGAGCTGCGGCAGCCACCGCAGGCCTTGGCTCCGCCCTTTCTTCCGCTGCCTCCGCCGCCTCGATCGCCTCAGGCAACGGCAATATCGCCAGCGGCCAGGCCACGCAAAACCAGGGACAGGTGGCCATGGGAGCTATGCAGGTGGCAATGGGCTTGCTCGGTGCGCTCGCCGCGCTCGCCGCCGCCGCGCAGGCGGGCAAGGGCAATAAGAACAAAGGCAATATGAACGACATCACCGGTGGCAAGCTGCCCAAGGGCAGTGACTATAACGGCACTAGCCCCACGGGATCCAATAACGGCACAGACGTGGCCCAGGGCCCCGACAGCACCAGCCTGGGCGACCCCAGCATTACTTCGGCGATGAACCAGGTGGACATTTCCTCCGACGGCCTGCGCACCGGAACTCTGGGCGCCGCCATGGACGGAATTGAGAAGATCTACGGCATTCCCCGTGACAAATTCATGGATGCGCTGCGGGCCGGGGTAGACCCCAAGGCGCTGCTGGCCAACGCCCCCAAAAATGCGATGTCCATGGACATTCTCAACAGAATTTCCGACGGACTGGCAGCCAACAACTCCATGAGCGCCGAGCAGGCGCGCCTCCTGGCGTCGTCGGCCGCGAATGCCTTGAACGGGGCCGGAGGGCTGCCCTCACAGTCGGGCGTGATGTCCGATTCTAAAAGCGTCGATGCCTATGCCGCCAAGGGACCCAGCCTGCCCGCCTCGCTCGCGCCTCCGGATGGTATGGAAGGCGAGAGTGCCACTCCGGTAAGCCCGGAGATCAGAGCTGCACTTGCGGCCAAGGCCGAGCAGGCCCGCCTCGACAACGAGATGCGCGATATGCACGGCTGGAGCATTTTCCAGCTTGTGCATAACCGCTACCAGAAGCTGGAGGCCATGCTATATGGCCGGGTAGAGCGCACGAATCCTAATCCTTCTTCGTCCGTCACGCGCTGATCCCTCGCTGTTGCACTACGCCACAACTTTTAGAATCCCGCTACAGTCACAAAAGAGACCGTACAGGAATAATTACGGATTTCCCTGGCACCCGCATTGCGATACCCTTGGTGAGCAATCAATTTTGAATCGCTGAAGGAGAACGTATGAAAAAATCCAAACTGCTCGTGTCCCTGATCTTCGCCGGCCTGCTCGCTACCACGGGTGCCATGGCCGAAGAAGGAGCCGATGCCACCAATGAGGCTGCCAAAGCGGAAATCACCGCTTTGAAGGAGCAAGCGAAGGCCGACCGATCCAAGGCGAAGGAAAGCCGCCAGAAGGTGGTGGAAGCCCGCCAGAAGTTCAAAGCCAACAAGCGCAAAGAGAAGGCGGCCCGCAAAGCCAAGCGCGCCGAAGCTCTGAAGCAGAAAGCCCAGAAGCTCGAGCAGCAAGGCACGCAGACGAACTGAGCCTTCGTCTTCTTGGCGGATCGTCAAAGCCTTGACGCCCTTTCCGTCTTACCCGGGGCCACTCGGCCACCAGTAAGAAAATGACAGGCCGGCGCGCATCGACATCCCGTGGAAATCCGCGGGCCTGAGAGCGCACCGGCCTTCGCTTTTTTTCCTCTCGCCCTGGCACTCTCTTTGCGAAATTTCCCTTCAGAGCGGGGTGAATATGAGGCGCCATGGATGGCAAATCGTAGTTCTAGCGGCAGTTGCGTACATACTAACGGCTTGCGGAAATAAAAATAAGGACAAGGACGGTCCTCCCCGCTGGGAAGCCTTCCCCGTCACGATCTACACCGACGCGCAGCTTGTGCCCGACAACAACCAGGCCAAAGCGGATTTCCGGGACGCGATGGCCTTCTGGGAAAGAACCGTCGGCAAGAAGCTTTTCGACTACCAGGGAACCTGGAACGGACACGCCTACAACGGAGGCGACTCGGTTCCCCAGAACGCCCTCTACCTGCAGGCCCCATGGGCCTACGCCGCGAACATCGCCGCCCAAACGGTCGTGCTGTCTCAGGATCACCGCATCCAGGGAGCGGTGATCATGGTCAATCCGGGTACCGCCTTCTGCGGAGGCGACTGCACTGGCCAGGTCTACCGCACCAGCCTGCGCAAGGTGTTCGCCCATGAGCTCGGCCATTTCCTCGGGCTAAGCCACTCCCAGGACACAGCCAACATCATGTTTCCCGACGCCTTGCCCGGCGGTTCCATCGACGGACTGACTGTCGATGCGGCCGCGCTGTTACCGCTGGTGAATTGATTTCTAGTTTTGGCCCGCGATCCGTTCGATGCGGTCGAGCGTGAGGTGCAGGATTTCGTAGGCTACGCTGATTTCCCGGCTCTGCTCTCCTGCTATCGAGGCGCAGAACCATTGGCCATTACTCTTCCAAAGCTTAGTCACTAAAAAAGTGTCTTTCCCCCAGTCGAAAAAGAGCGAGGCGTTCTTCTGCCGCTCTTCCACGATGGTATTGCGGCGAAGGAGAGCAGGATCATCCCGCAGTTTATATAGGCCCGCGCAGGCGTCCCTGGTTGCGAGATGCCAGCCTAAATTTGCCTTTGTGATCTCCAAAGGCCGCCCGTCCGCGCCATTCACCTTCAGCGAAGCCACTTTTCCGGCTGCCAGCTCATCGCGCTCGCGGTTCGAAAGAAAGTAGCCCTGCTTCCGTTCGAGGCGGTTGAGGGCGTTGCGGTCGAGAAGTGCGAGCAAATGATCCGCTGCCGAGCCGTCCTCGTAAAAGAGCACGAAGTTTTTGAGTGTATCGACAGTGAAAAGGGAACCTTCTGGAAATTGGTTGAGGAACTCAGCCTTCTCGGCTTTCTTTGCGTTTTCTATGGGCACTACCGCCGCCCAAGCCGTTCCTTTCTTTTGCACTTGGTCGCTCAGCTGGCCGAGGAGCTGAATGTAGCGGGAACGGGGCGCGGAAAATGGTTTGTCGTCGTCGCGGGAGAGAATCGCTTCTCCATTTTTCGCCAGGAAGTAAGAGGGACGTACGGCGGTGCCGGAAAAGTCGGCGATCGCCAGGGCGTACGAGTCGTTGGTGCGCGCCGCGGAGCTGATCTCCACCTTCAGCAGCTCGCCACTGTCGGTGAAGTCGAGACCGAAGTCGACGGTGCCTTCAACCATAAAGGCGCGATATCCATCCATCTGCTTTTCGAAAGAGCGGCATTTCCCTAGACGTGACTGGAGGTATTCATACTCTTCCTTCACTGCGTTCACCTGGGTCACATGGTAGAAGTCGGTGGCCAGGCGGTGGCGGTTGATCACCTTGCCGAGGCCGCAGAGGTCGGTGTCTTTATAGGGCTTGGGAGCCTTTCGGGCCTCCGCCAGCGCGGGAATCAGGAGAAGAAGAGCATAAGGCAGCAGTTTCATGCGCTACTTCTGCTGCTGAATGACGGTCTTCGACTTACTTGCATCGTCGATCGCCTTTTTGGTGCCGGAAATATCGGAACTTCCTTTGGCGGAGCTGCCCTTTTTCACGGGTACGGCTCCACCTTTCCCGCTTGTCTGGGCCACGCCCTTATTCACGGTGGTGAGATCACCTTTATGCGCGCCCGAGCTGCCTTCCTTCTTCGCGGAAGCGGCTTTCTGCGCGGCGATATTATTCTTCTCCTGGTCAAGAGCGGCAAGGATCTGGTCGAGGCCGAGCTTGTTCTGGCCGTAGCAGGGAGTGGTCATCAGGTAGCGGGCCTGGTCTCCCTGGGTGATCCAAGCGGAGTCGTAATCCTCCGGCGGCCAGAGATTGTCCCGGTAGTCCAGCACCTCTTTGTAGGCCATATTCGTCACCTGCATCAGGTAGTCAGCGGCCCATTGCGAGTTCTGGTAGGCGTATTCGGAGGTATTGAAGTGGATGTCCTGGGCGCTCATGCCTTTCTGCTCGAGCCCTTTGGCATAGGCGGCATGCAAGGCTTCGAGCTTCGCCTTCACCTTATTGGCCTCGGACTTCACCCGGCCATAACAGTTTTTGCCAGCTTCCACCATGATGCCGTTTTTCTCGCAGTCCTCCGGCTGAAACTCTTCCGTGGGCTTGCAGAGCTGGGTCATTTTAAAGGTGAAGGGATTGTCCGCCGCCCCCGCGACCGGGGAAAAACCAAGGACGGCGCAAACCGCGGCCGTCCCAAAAAAAATCTTCGCTGAAATTTTCAATCTATCCCCCATCCTTGGAGTTTTAATAAATAAAATCTAGTTACAACCGTTCTTATCCTGGTAAGGCCCATGGTTGTCGATGTGAACAACGTCTTTCTGGCCGTAACAGCGGGTGCCCACATCGCCAATATCCGCAAAGGCCTGTTTGGCATGGCTGGGTGAAATGCCGGATTTCTCGAAGTCGCAGGCAACGGCATGCACGCCTCTGACCCGCGCCTCGCGCTCTTCCCCCTGGTGAAACGATCTTCCCGCCTTGGCTACCAGGCCGTTGCATTTGGGGCCATCTCCGCACTTATTGCGCAAAGCCTGCTGCTCCGCCTTGGAGCGATAGCACGACGCGGCTTTAAGGCGTTTTCCGATCGCGACATTGCAGGCCGCCTGCTCGTACTTAGCCCAGATCCCTTGGTCAAAACCGTCGTGCTTGGTGCTACCCCAATCCACGGGGCATCCGCCCTGGCCCGCTTCCGCGGAAGAATGAGTGAAAAAAGCAGCCAGGAATGGAACGAGGAAAACAGTGCTTTTCATAGGTACCCCTCAAAAGGACTTCTAACGCTCGATCGTCCAGGCACCCCTAAATCTTAATACGAAAAACCCTAAAGAAAACAGGTAATTAAGGCTACTTTTTACCTGCTGCCGGGGCCGACTTCGTTCAAGTGAAATGCCTAAAGGGTCGATCTTATTAATGAGACCAAATTTGGGAGGTTTCAGGGGGTTCCATGGTTCGATTCCAAATGCATCTCAGGAAGGGTTTGTTTGCGGCGGGATCGCTTTTTCTCCTCGGCACTGGCGGGGTTCTAGCCGCAGGGTCGGAAGCCATAAAGGTTAACTGCAGTTCCGGTGGAGGTGCCCAGGCGCAAATCGAAGGCCAGACGGTGCCAGCCGACTGCGGAGCCAATACACCCACAAAAAGCGGAAAAATCGAGCCCATGCAAAAGTGCGTGGGCAGCGCCTTTCCCTGCATGGCAGGTAAGGAGTGCATCACCATTGAGGGCGGGATCAAGTTCCACAAAACCAACTGCGGCAGCGGCGGCGCCCCCGCAACCGGCGCAATCAAAACCGCAGGCTGCGTGGAGCTTGGCGATGAAGATTTCGAAAAGCTGAAAGGCATGGTGGGACAACAATACAGCATCCAAGGCCCAGGCGGCGGGGGCGGAAGGTAACCAGCCGCATTGCGGCCGAGCTTACCGGCAGTTAAGATTTCCCTAAATGCTGTTTATCTATCTGCTGCTGAACACCGTGTACGCCTCGGCCGGGGAAGTCTGCGCCCCGCTTTCGCAGCTCCATAGCGGCATCAACTTTTGCTTCGACAATCCCCAATATCTGCCGCCCGCCAATGCATGCAAAACAGCTTTCTCCAATCTGGTGAAGAGCAAATACCCTCAGGTGAAAAAGGCTCTCTCGAGTCTGGCGAACGATGCCAAGAGCGCCCAGCACCTCGAGCTTAGCGCGCAGGAAGCGGTATTCCGATCCACCGAAGCCACGCTCAGCGCTTTGATCGCCAAGGGAAACCAGGTGCTTGGCGAGCTCAACGCCTACGCCGACGACTTCGTTCCCCCCGTGCCCTCCTGGGCCGCGGGCCATTGGAAGCCCAACCGCCGCAATCCGGGAGAGAAGGCGCGCAGCCTTTCGTATTACTGCTGGGCCGAGCCCATGAAAACCATGGACCAGATCATCGCCGAAACGCAGAAGATGGTGGACGAGCTCGTGGCCACGAAAGTGCAGACCGAAGCCCTGCATTTCTCCACCACGGGCCGCAACGTGAATCTGGAAAATATCAGCGATGGGCCGGTGGCAAAAAATATCCGCGGTCCAGGCGGCCAGAATGAACACCAGGAATCGACGATCACCGGCGAAATCAACCGCAAGGGACTGGCCGGCGCGGGTAAATCAGGAAAGGTGACGGCCCCTGGATTCAAAGGATCCGCTTCCAGCGGAAAAGGCGGGGCTGGCGCTTCTGAAATCACTTCTTCGAACGCCGAGGCAGCCAAAGGCGGAAGCGGTTCTCCCGCTGCAGGGAAAGGCTCGAAGCAGGCAGGGAAAAAAGGTGGGGCGAATTCATCGGCTGGCCCAAGCGACCTTCAGCTGGGCCATGAGCAGTTTGCCAACAGGCTTTCCCGCGGCGGCGGAGCCGGCCAGGCAGCGCAGAGAGATTCGGAAGAGATCGAGGTAGCCGCGCTATTAAAGGGTGAAAAACCGGCGGACACCATTGCTAAAGGAAGCAAGGGTTCCGACGGACCCGACGCCCCTCTCGTCGGCATGATCGAAGAGATGCACCACCAAGCGGCGGCAGGAAACTCTTCTCCAGGAAAATTGGAACTCCAGGGTGAGCAAAAAGTCCAGGACGGCAAGTCGCCTGCTGAGGCAGTTCTTTCCGGGCCAGCCGAGCTTTCGGCAAATCCCTCCATCACCCTCTTCGATCGGGTCCATCGTGCGCTCCGGAGCCGCGGGGGCCAGCTCCGTTAGGCCTTTATGGGCGCTCGACCCATCCCCAGCCCTGTGCTAACCATATGGCATGAATAAAGATTTCGGGAAGTCTCACAAGTCGGCTCATAGCGACCATAACGAGGAGATGCGCGAGCTTGTACGCATGCGCAAACGGGGGATGTATGTCTACGCCCTCCCGAACCTGCTCACCTCGATGAACTTCCTGCTCGGCTTTCTCTCGATCCTCTCCTCCGTCGAAGGCCGTTACGACCGCGCCGCATGGGCCATCCTCCTGGCCTCGATCTTCGATATGCTCGACGGACGCGTGGCCCGGCTCACCAACACCACCTCCCGCTTCGGCGTGGAATTCGACTCCCTCTGCGACCTCGTGAGCTTCGGTATCGCACCCGCCATCATGATGTACTACAGCTCGCTCAAACCTTTCGGCCGGGGAGGCATTGTCGTTGCCGTGATCTTCGGCCTCTGCGGGGCGCTCCGTCTGGCCCGCTTCAATGTGATGGCCGAGGTGCTTCCGAAAAGCTACTTCCAGGGCCTGCCCATCCCCATGGCCTCGATGACCATCTGTACGGCCTACTTCTTCTCGCGCGAGCTGCAGCTGAACGTGGAGCGGAGCTATTTCTTCTTTATGCTCACG
>DATBTF010000055.1:0-10077 GCA_036559405.1 Bdellovibrionota bacterium | reverse complement strand
ACCCCAGCGTGGACGTGGCGTCGGAGGCGATCCAGGCGCTCTTAGGG
Organism: Bdellovibrionota bacterium; assembly: GCA_036559405.1. Taxonomy (GTDB): domain Bacteria; phylum Bdellovibrionota; class UBA1018; order CAIPTA01; family CAIPTA01; genus JAKFYM01. Next base: position 10,030 of record DATBTF010000055.1, on the reverse strand, counting down.
AAAACGGCAGCGCACGAGGGGGAAAAACTCAAAGCCAAGGCCGTGGACCAGGCGAAGCAAAAGGCCCAGGACGCCTTGAAAGACGCGGCGGGTGGATTGATGGATCAGTTTAAGAAGAATTTTAAAAGGTAACGATCTCTACTCTCTCACCAGCGTGAGATCCAAAATCATATTCTTATTGTTGGGCTTGGGAGCCACGATCGACTCATAGTGCAGGAAAAACTGCTGGGAATCGAGGCGGCCCACGGAAGCGAGAAGGTCGTATTCGCGATCGGTGCCGTGGCAATCAGACTTCCCATAAGCAAAGCTACACGCAAGACCTTCGCGATTTTCCGAGCTCACGGGCACCTTTTTATTCGCGATGCTGAGGTAGAGAAAACCGTCTTCAATGCTGAGCTTCACGGAGCGGCTGGTGCAGTATTGCAAAGCGCCTTCTCCATACGCCAGGCAGCCCACCACATTGTAGCCGCCCAGAAAACTGCCGAAGCTGGGCTCCAGATCACTTGCCTGGCTGGGCTGGGAAAAAAGTGCGAGCAGAGAAAGAAGGCCGAGCCTTCCCACTAGAACTTCCCTACCGTCAGATCGCCCGAGCCGGATGTCATATTCACGGAGAAGTGGGCCTCACGGCTTTCGCCCAGCTCATTTTTCAGGACGCCGCTGCCGGCGGTGTAGGATGTTTTCACTTTGGAATGCCGGGGGAAGATCACCTGAGCGTCGCCACTGCCGGTGCGGATATCGAGCTGGCCGCTCGCGGGAAGGCGGTCGTACACCAGGCGCATGCTGCCGCTGCCGGTGCGCACCTTGGCGGGAGACTGGAGACCTGCCACGAGCAGATCGCCGCTGCCGGTCTTGGCGCTGAAGGAGCTGAGCTTGGCTTTCACGTCCACGCGCCCACTGCCCGTTTCGACGGACATGGTGCCCTTGGTGCCTTCCACCTTGATGGCGCCGCTGCCGCTTTTGAATTTGAGGCTCACGTTCTTGGGAACTTCTATTGTGAAATCGGCCTCACAGGTGGCCGAGAAAAAATTCTTGCTGGCGAGTTCGACGAAGAGGAGATCGCCTCTCTGCTCGACGGTGAGGCGGCAGCGCTCGTCGTAGCGCTTCTTCACCACGTTCATCGTGGCGGTATCTCCGCTTACGCCCGTGACCTTGATGTCTCCGGAAGCTACACGCATTTCGAGCTGGCGCACTCCGCGGAACTCTTCATTCCCGTACGCGGAAGCCGCGAATGCGGCGGAACAAAGGACACCGATCCCCACGATCTTCATCCAGAAACTCCCCAATTGGTTTCGGCTCTTTTCGCCTACCGGAGTGGAAATGTCAATAATATCCACCCTAAAGACATGCACTGCGGCAAGATTGAGTTTCTCTCAGAGCTGCCCCTAAAATGGATCTGTGGGGGGGAGGACGTGCCATGCAGGCCGTTTTGGTGCTGTTTTTTATCACCTTGTCCGCAAAGGCCGAGCAGAAGCTCGAGACACTGACACCTTCGAACCGTTTCAGTACGGCCCGGGTGTATAGCGAGCTGCCCGATCCCGAAGGAGTGCGCCGCCAGGTGCTTGTAGTAGATACTCGCATCCCCGGCCCGGCCCGAGTGGAGATCGACCTCGATGCCCCCCTGCACTTCCAGTGGTACCAGAACGAGCGTTCCAGGGTGGTGCAGACGAGTTTCCCCTACTTCGCCACCCGCATCCTCACATTGCCGGCCAATGCGGGCTTGAGCCCGGAAGAAAAGGAAAGGCTGCTAGCCGGGACATTTTACTTTTCGATAGGGGATCTAAGCCCAGCAAATGTGATCTCGCACACCTTCAATACGGATCTGCCCAGCGGAGGCCACAAGCCGATTCTGCGTCTCCCTTGGGATGCCTACAACCCCAAGGGCACCTGGGGGTTCAGCATCGAGCAGGCTTTGGAGTTCGCGACGAATACGTTTCTGCTGGACGCGCCTCCTGGCGATATCGTGGATTTCTGCCCGAAGTTCGCCACCCTGGATCGGCCGCATAAGGTGCACTTCTGGCAGGCACTGGTGACTCATATCTCGGAGCTCGAATCGAGCTATATCCCCTACTGCGCCTCCGACGAGGGCAAATACAATCCCGAAGCCAAGGGCGTGATCAGCTCGGGCCTTGTGCAGATCTCCCTGCTTTCGATCAAGAACGCCTGCTACCAGAGCCGAGGCTGCAATCTGATCAGCACCCAAGAGGATCTTTACGATCCCGATAAAAATCTCAAATGCGGCCTGGGCGTGATGAGTTGCCTTGCGAGCCGCGGCTGCATCAGCTGCAAGGACGACGCCGGAAAGTGGACGGGCATCGCCGCCTACTGGAGCACATTGCGCACGCCCTACGAAGTACCCTGCAACAGCTGCGCGACGGGGAAGGTACGGGTGGGCTTCAAGCCGGAGATCCAGCAGTCCCTAAAGACGAGCGCGCCCTACTGCTTCTGACCTCCTCGTGCTAGATAGGCTATATGTCCCTCTCCTGCGCCATCATCGGAACCGGCCCCGCGGCGCTCGCTGCGGCAACGGCTCTTGTGCGCAAGGGAATCAAACCTACGCTCTTTGAGCGGCGTCCCGCGCCCGGCTGGAAGCTATTAGTCGCAGGCAGCTCCGGCCTCAACATCACCTACGACTGCCCAGAAGATGAAATGCCGTCGTTCTATTCTGCGCGCCAGGCAGAGATGGGTGAGTTGCTCCGTCGTTTTCCCCGCTCCACCTGGCTCGAATTACTAAGGGAACTGGGCGAGGAGCCTTATGTCGGCAGCAGCCGCCGCTACTTCATCAAAAGCAAAACGGCGGCCAACTTGCTGAAGGCCTGGACCGAATCCCTGGAACAAAAGGGCGCGCGCTTCGAGTACAACGAGGTTCTCACGAAAGTCATACCTGGATCTCCCCTCACCCTCGAATTCGCCTCGGGACGCAAAGAAAAAGCGCAAACCGCCTTGCTCGCGCTCGGCGGCGGCAGCTGGGAGAGCGAAGAGCAGCAATGGCCGGAAATGCTTCGCGAGCTGGGCCTCGATGTGAGACCACTCGAACCGGCGAACGCCGGCTTCTCCTTCGCGGCAGATCCTGCCTTCTTCCCCAAAGCGGAAGGAAAACCCGTGAAAGGCGTGATCCTAAAAACCGCTAAGGGAGAAAGACAGGGCGAGCTGATGATCACGAAGTATGGGCTCGAGGGCACTCCCGTCTATACCGTGGGCACGCCGGGACCGGCCACGCTCGATCTCAAGCCGGATCTCGATGAGACCAAGCTCGCCGCTCGGATCGCGCAGGGACGCGGGAGCGTGTGGCAGAAAGTCGAGAACAGCGCGAAGCTGTCGCAAGGCGCCTTATTCCTGCTGAAAGAATTTTCACCGGAGAAATCCTGGCTGAGCCCCAATACTGCAGCAGCTGCGATCAAAGGTTTGAAGATCGAGCTGCTCGCGCCCCGCCCGCTTTCCGAATCCATCTCCGCGCGCGGCGGCCTCAGCTGGGACGAGCTCGACGAAAACCTTCAGTGCAAAAAAATACCCGGCCTCTTCTGCGCCGGCGAAATGCTCGACTGGGACGCGCCCACGGGAGGATTCCTGATCCAGGCCTGCGTTAGCCAGGGGTTTGCGGCAGCCTCAAAGATCCAGGCGCTTGCCGCCCAATAGCTCCGCATGCGCCGGGTGGCAGGTGAACAACACCACCTGGCGCTTCTCGGCGAAGGCGCGCAGAATGCCCGCGGCCGCCTGCTGGCGTTCGGGGTCCATATTCACGAGGGGATCGTCGAGCAGCAGGAATCCATCCGCCTTGCCGAGGAAGTGCCCGGCCATCGCCAAGCGCAACGAGAGCGCAAAGGCGTCCTTGGTGCCGGCCGAAAGCCAGCCATACGGCACGGCGGCCCCGTCGGAGCGGAGAAAATCCGTGGGCAGTCCCTCGGCACTGATCCGAGCGTCTTTGTATTTGCGCCCGCTTAAGTGCGCGACCTTCTCTTCCAGCTCGGCGCGGAAGCCCTCGAAGATATCGCCGGCACTCTTCTCCACCTTTTTCAGCGCCTCTTCCACCCGCAGCAGAGCGCGGGCGCGCGCCAGCTCGCGCTCGAATGCGGTTTCGGATTCACGGCGGATGCGCTCAAGGTCCTCGGCGCTTTCTTCGGGCAGCCGCGCCTGAAGCTCCGCCAGCTCGATCGAAAGCTGCTGCACTTCCTCCGCCAACGAGGCGGCTTCGCGATCGGCCGTCTCGAAACGGGTAAGAAAGCTGGCGAGGTCTCCGGCCTGCACGGGCAGCTCGGGCAAGGCTTTCAGCTTTTCATCCCAGGAAGCGAGTTCGGTTTTGGCGGAAAGCAGCTTTTCCATCAGACGCGCGGAGCTTTCCACGGCGTAGCGGTTGCCAAGGAGTTTCAGCGCACTTTCGGAACGCACGAGGGTGTCGCGTCTCGCGGAGAGATCGCGCTGGGTACTTTGCAGCTCCGCCAGCACCAGCTCCGGCTCGCGGGTGCCCACAGGCCCGGCTTCCGCAGCGAATTTTTCCAGATCCGCAAGCTTCTCTCCAGCGCCGAGCAGATTTGCCAGCACCGCCTGTGAGCTTTTCACACGGCCTTCGGCCTCCGCCGTTTTTTCCTGGAGCTCCTGGGCCTCGTCGAGGGTTTTCACCCCCGATGCGGCAAACAGCTTGGCGAGGGCGTCGGTCTTGAGGGTCAGCTGCTCCTCGATCTCGCCCAGCTTTCCGTCCCCGCTCGTTACCTGCAGCTCGAAAAGCTCGCTGGACAGCTGGATGCGCCCGCCGGCGTTCAAGACCAGGGGCCGCCCAGGCGTCATCACTCCCTTGCGCTCGTCGTCCATATCCTTGCGCATCGTCACGGGCAGCTCGCCTTTCACGGAAAACTGCAGCTGGATCTTTCCGCTTTTTAGCCCCGCCTTAAGCGCGTCCACCTCGAGCACGGCGGCACGCAGGCGCTTCAGATCTTCGCCCTTCATTTTCGGAAGGGTCGCCAGCTGTTTTTGCGCCTCTGCTAGCTCCTGGCCGGCGGCACGCGCCTTCTCCAGCCGGGCGAGGGAATCGCGGCGTTTGGCGAAGGTAAGCGCGGCCTTCCGTTCCTCTTCGAGTTTCAGGCAGAGGTCAGCGAGTTTCCGCACCTCCGGCGCCTGGTGGTCACGCGCCACCTCGGCCTTGTTCCAGGAGTCGAGGTCCTGCAGAAGCCTTTCGACCTCTTCCTTCGACCTGCCCACGTTCACGCTCAGCGCCTGGCGCTCACGGGCCGCTTCGACGAATTTTTTATTTTCCGCGACGAATGCGCGGCCAGCTTCCCGCTTCGCCTTCTTCTCGGAAAGCGCGGTGAAGATGTGGTCGCGCTTACTCTCCAGCTCGAGAGCACCGCGTGCGGCCTTGAGTGCCGTTTCCCGCGCATAATAAGCTTCGAGCACGGAGCCTTTGTCCTTCTGCCAGGGATTCTCGATGCCCCTTCCCTTCTCCGGCAGGCCCGCCTGGATGTCCCAGTGGGAAAGGCAATAGGCGATCTTTTCTGCGAGACGGTGCTTCAAACCGTCCACCGAAATTCCGGCCGTCTGATCGACCGCGCAGCGGAGCAGGTCCCCCAAGGAGTGCAGCGTATCGCGTTTGGCGTCGAGCGCGGCCAACGTGCCCTCGAGCGCTCCCTGTCCCATGAAAAGAACATTCTGAAACGCAGCGGGCGTGGCCGGCAGGAGAGCCTGGAGCTGTTCGTCGATCTTTTCTTCCTGGATTACGCGCGCGCCTTCCGGAGGATCCAGCGCCACGGACGCGCCCTGTCCCCAGCTTTTCTCGAGCTTCCACTCCCCGCCCCCGGCGGAGAAGCTCAGCTTCACTCTGGCATGGTCCCCGCCCAGCGGAATCACGCGCGGCAGAATCTCCCTTCCCTCTTTCGTGCTTTTGGAAACGCGCGACGGCAGGAAAAAAGCGGCTTCGAGGGCGCGGAAGAGCGTGCTCTTTCCCACGTCGTTCGCACCCAGCACCACGTTCAGGCCGGGGCCGAACTCAAAGGATCGCTCGCGAAAACCGGCGAACGGGCTGAGCAGGATGCCACGCAGCTTCATGCGTCTCTCCCCTGGCCGCTCTCGCTGAGCAGCTGATAGGCCAGCTGGAGTGCCTCCCGGTCTTCCAGCAGTTCCGAGAGCAGGCGGTGAGGAAAGCTGCCGGACGTGAACTCACGCTCGATGTCGGCGGGAGCGAGTTCTAGGGCAAGAGCGGAAAAGTCCGCCCGCAGATGAAAGAAGCGGGCCTTGAGAGATTCCAGCTCGGCGCCCAGACGCTCATACTCTTCCCGCGCCAGGCTTCCGGCCAATGAAAACTTGAGCAGGGTGCGCGCCCCTTCTTCCGGAGAAAAGCGGGCGGAAAAGGCAGCCAGGTCTTGCAGATTCCGGATGGACAGCTCTTCTTCGCGGAAGCGAAAGGCGCCAGTGGAGAGAGACTCTGCACGTATGCCCTTGTCTGCTCCGAGTCCGAGCAGCCAGGCGCGGCCTTCGTGGCGGCAGTCGAAGCCGTCGGGCTCGTGGGTGCCGGAATAGAAGATCCGGTCCGCAGATCCCGGTTTCAGCGGATGAGGAACATGGATGTGTCCCAGCAGCCACAGGTCGATAAATTTGTGCCGTACGAGATCCGCGGCCTTCATCGGAAAGTAGTCCCCTTGGAGGTCGGGGCTCAGGCCCTCGAAGCTTCCGTGCGCGATTCCAATATGGAAGTTCGCTTCCGGCCGCTTGGCCCCCTCCAGCCACCCGAGGGCATGGGAGGGCGAATGCTTGGAGTGGCAGGGCGAGGCATAGAGAACGGTGTCGATCTCGGCGAGCGGATAGACGCCGGGTTTTTCGAGCAGAAGAACATTGCCTTTTTCGCCCGCGGTGAAGTGTTTCCAGAAATCGTCGGCAGCACCGGCATGGAAATCATGGTTTCCCGGCAATACCGCGGCCGTTCCTTCAAAGCCGGAGAGAATTTTTGCCGCCCGGGCTACATCTCGCTGCGCCACCTTGAGGGTATCGAAAAGATCGCCGGCCACCACGAAAAGACGGCAGCCTTCGCGGTTGGCCCTGGCCACCATTTTTTCCAGGCTGAGAAAACGTGCTTCGCGCAGGCGTTCCGAGATTTCGGAAGGATAGGAGGAAAAACGCAGGCCGAGATGCAGGTCCGCGCAGTGAAAGATTTTAAGCCCACCCATGGCCTTCACATTATGGGCCCGGGGGCGTTTTGTCTATCCAACTAGCTGCGTTATCGCGGGTGGAAACGGAAGAAATCAGCGCCGGGGCGCGGAGGTAGCCTGCCCCAGACTGTCTTCCGCGACCTTGGCTTGGGAGGAAAGCAAGGGGCTCAAGCGCCGATGGGCCATGCCCAACGAAAAAAAGAGTGCGATGAAGCCCACGACCAAAACCCAGAAACCGGCTTTGCGGTGCGGAGATTTCCCGGTTTGCATCTTCTCTTCCTTCCGACAGGCGTTTAGTTCTTGTACAGCTTTCGCCACACCAAAACGTTTCCAGCGATTGCCCGCCGGACTGCCGGCCCAAAGAGCAGGATTCGTACCAAGCTGCCGCAGACCCTGAAACGAGGCATGGCGATTGCGAATCTTTTCCAATGTTTTCAGGAAAGGAGGGCCTATGCCTGTCTACGACCAACGCCTGGAAAGCCAGGAGCAGAAAACCCGGCCGAGCGGGCGCACGCTCGACGACGGAAAGATCGAACTCGGCGAGATCGACCATAGCCATCCCTACTATGGCCCCGATTCCTTCGCCATGCAGCTGCGCGACCAGCCCCAGCGGCGCGGCTTCTGGCAGCGCTGGAAAACGTTTTGGAGGAAACATGGGTGAACCCGCTGACGATCTGAGAAGCAGCCGGATCGGAGACTATCTCCACATCCCGGACCATTCCGATTTACGAGGTTTCTCCTACCGCGCTCCCCTCCCCAACTGGAAACCCGAACCCCTCCCGGAGCGCGCCATGAGCCCGTCCTGGGTCGCGGAAACGACCGAAGACTCGGCCCGCGAACTCGCCTGGGATCCAGGAGAGGATCCCGATCCGAACTGGGACCGGGTGATTCGCGAAAAGGAGACCGATCGAATTTCGCACTATCATCGCCTCTTTTGGCCGGGCTGAGCATTCTGCCACGGACAGGAAAAGCCGGCGTCCTGTTATTCTATTCCCAGGAGAACGGTATGAACGCCAAGCGAATCAAGTATGAGTCCGAAGAGCCCGAGGAGGAGATCCTCGGCGGCGGCTCCACTCTGGTGAAGGGAGAAAGCGACGAAGATATCGGCGAGCGCCAAGAAGCGCTCCAGCGCGATCTCGAGCCCGACGACTACGACGCGGGCACCAATGTGTCAGACGATCGGGTGAGAGGAGCCGGCGGGCAAAGCCTGGACGAGCTCGCACTCACCTACGGGCAGGGCCGCGGCCTCGAAGAGCATATCGGCGGCCTACGCCAGGACAGGCCTGAGCCCAATGTGAACGATCTTGAATCCGAAGAAGACGATCTCGAAGCCTCGTAATTCACGTGTTATAAGAGAGTGGTGAAAAAGCGCGACGCCATCCAGTCCATCAACCGCCACGGGTTCCTGCTCGTATTCCCCCTCGACAACGCCCCCGAACCGCGCTCGCTCTGGTCAGTGGCCTATCCACGCTCGAAGATGCGCTGGGAATGGGATGCTGATGGCGACAACCGTGTGGCCGATCTCTGGCATCTGCGGGAAGAGCTGTCCCGCTCCCGCAAGGTGATCTATGGGAAATGGTACCGGGGCCGCGCCACGTTTTTTTCCCGCGATTTGTTTCGCGCCCTGCTTGCGCTCTATAGCCGCCAGCCTCGTTTCGCACTCCTGACGAAGGAAGCACGCGAACTCCTGAGCCTTCTCCGGGAAAACTCCCCCCAAAGCACCAAGCAGCTCAAACGCGCCAGCGGTCTCGTGGGCCGGGCGCTCGAGCCGACCTACCAGAAGGCCTTGGCAGAACTCTGGACACGCCTGCTGGTCGCGGCCTTTGGCGAGGTGGACGAGGGTGCCTTCCCATCGCTCGCTGTGGGCGCCACAAGCCTGCTTTTTGAAGACCTCTTCGAAGAAGCCCAGGCGCTGGATCCGGAACGGGCAGAGGCGCTGGCCACTCCTTTCCTTGAGGCCTCTCCCCTCGCCCTCAAACAACATAAGCGCGTGATCTCCCTCCTGACTTAGCCGCAGCTGTAGATCTTTTTGACAGCAGTTCAGGCCCCAACAGGGCCCACCCCTTCTACTCGCATTTATCCGCATTCCACGTAGGCACGGCCCTTGCTCTATGGGGGGCGCAAAGGCGCCGAACTCGCGCCTCGTTCGTTGTTGTTGCTGTTGCCGTTGTGGTGGTGAGTGATGCTGTTGCGCCCAGTTTTTTTGTTATCGATTTTTTCCCTGCTCTCTGGAGCCCAGGCAGAAGCCGCGCTTCATAAGCCAGGCAAGAAACTGCTCGAGAAACCAGCGGCCACCAAGCCGTCGTCTGCTTCCGAGATCCGCAACTGGGGCCTCTACAATTCCGAATTCTCTTCCCATATCGAAGCCAAGCGTGCCTGGGGCGTTACCAAGGGCAACAAAAACGTGGTCGTAGCCGTGATCGATACCGGCATCGATGCCGGCCACCCCTGCCTGAAAGAAAACCTCTGGCATAAACCAGGCACGGATGAATACGGTTACGACTTCGTCTTCAACAAAAAGAATCCCGAAGACGTGAACGGACACGGCTCCCATATCGCCGGCATCATCGGCGCCAGCTGCGCCTCCCAGAAGGGCGTGCTCGGAGTTTCGCCCAACGTAAGCCTGATGGCCCTTCGCTACTTCGCTGACGAGCATACCAATACCGATACCGTGGCCAATACTGTGAAGGCGATCGACTACGCGATCGAGAATGGCGCACGCATCATCAACTACTCGTCCGAAGGCACCGGCTTCAACCTGGCCGAGTACCGCGCCATCGAGCGCGCAGGCAAGGCGGGCATCCTCGTGGTGGTGGCTGCCGGGAACGAAGGGCAAAACAACGACACCTCAGCCTCGCCCTCCTACCCCGCTTCCTATGACCTGCCGAACATCATCTCCG
>DATBTF010000054.1:0-6163 GCA_036559405.1 Bdellovibrionota bacterium | reverse complement strand
TAGTGGAAACGATTTTAACGTATCCTAAATTTTTTCCCGAAAATTTAACGGAGTGAGTGGCCGAGAGCGATTCGCCTGAAGGGACGGTACCCTCTCCTCTCACGGTCTGCCAGTTTTGTCCTCTCGAACGGATCAGGGTGCCCTCATCAGAATTAAATGATACAGAATAAATTTCCGGATTGCTCATGATGCCTTCGATGATTTTTTCGACTTGGGCATCGTCGAAGTTCCACGCGGGCAGAGCGAGCGCCGAGGCCAGCTGATGGCTGCCGACGGCAGTTCTGTCTTGCAGTTCCCAGCGGGATAATTTTTTATTGGAGTGGAAATTGGTGACAGCAAAGGTCCCTAAAATAATCGTGGTGACAGACGCTATGACTGTAATTGCGAGGAGTGCAATGGAGGTATTTCGGAATCTTTGCACCACTTGCCGCATTTGAATGATTTTCCTTGGGAAGAAATTAGTGCCAAAGGAAGAGCGATCCAAGCGCCAGGGGGCCGCGGCAGTGAATTTATGCCTGGTTACTTCCAGCTCTCGGTTTTCCGGATCAGGAAGCCGCAGGCATAGAGCACCGCCCCTGTAACCAGCAGGCAGACGATGCGCACAGGCGCCGCAGCTGAAGAAACGTCATAGAGCAGGGCTTTCCCGGCCGCGAAGGCGAGCGGCAGCATTGAGGAGCGCACCATCACGCGATCTTTACGGGCTAATCCCGCGCCGAGCACGGCGATCGAGTAGGCCAGCCAGGAGCCGGATACGGCGAGCGAGCCGGTGTCGTAGGCGATGCGGTAGAGCGCCAGTACCGCCAAGCCATGGGCGGCGCTGAGGATGAACAGCCCGGGCGACTCTTCCTTTTCGCCTTCCCTCAAGAGGAATAGCACGTAGAGCGCTCCCGAAGATATCAGCGAAAGGATGATCCAGTTCCAGCCGGCATCGTTGCGTGAAAGCAGAATTTGCGCCATCCGGAAATATTCCGTGAGCAGGATCGCCGCTGCCGCAAATTTGGGAACCAGGAAATTCCCGGAAGCCCCTTTCTTCGAGGGCAGAAAGGCGAACCCCAGCACGATCAGCACGAAGAGATAGGGGCGCATGTCCTCGGGCAGAATCGTCAGGTAGAAAGAGTGGAAGAATACGACGGTGGCGAAGGCCAGGATCATGCCGCTGCTGTGGAGCGAGGCACCAGCCGCTGAATTTTTCGCCAGCAGATAGAGCCCGATGAGCACGACGGCGAAGCCGAGCGAGAACCAGGGCGCCATGGTGGGCGTGACCTGGCGTAGGAAGAAATACTCTGCGGCATAGAAGAAGAGAAGGAGGGGGAAAAAGCTCCAGGCCTCGGTCTCCGTAAGTCCTTTTTTGGCCTGCACGCTGTAAAGTAAGGTTCCGCCTGCAAAAATAAGGAAATGGAGCGGCAGGATCCAGGCCAGCGTCTGCGGATCCTGGAGCTGCCCGCCCACGAGAGTGGTGGTGGCGATCGCCAGATAGGCGGCGACGAGCGTGAGCGTGCGCGACTCCACCCAGATCGAAATGAGGGCGAAAGAGAGCGAGCAGAGCAGCAGATAATAGAGCGAGAAGTCCGAGACCGTCCCGAGGCTGAACAGGAAGGGAGCCACATAGGAGCCCACGGCCGCGGCCACGGGATAGATGTCATGCCGGATCCTGGCGTAGATCCAGAGCGAGACCAGCGAGACGCAGGATGTGCCCGCAAGAGCGGCTTCGAAATCGATCAGCTGGTGAAAGCGGTGGGCCGCGAACACGGTGAAGTAGAGGATCACGACCCCCGTGGCTGGCATCAGGCTCGCGTAGGCGCGGTCGGATTCGAGCAGGTGGAGGCCCACGCCGATCAGGCCGAATGCGAGCACGGCGGCCAGGCCTAATTGGCGTTCCGGCGTGAGCCAGCCGGAATCGATCGCTAGTTTTATGGTAAAGGCCGCCGCGAATAGCACGCAGATCATGCCCACGGCGCCTAAGAGGTTGCCGGAGCTCGCTTCCGTTTCCGGTTTGGCCGACTTCACGGCAGGGGAGGGGGCGGGGCGGGTGACTTTCGGGGGAACCGGAGCCTGCTTCTGGGCGACGGGCTTGCCCAGCGCGTTCTCCAGGGCGTCGAGGCGCGTTTCGATCCGGTCCAGCCTGCGTTCCAACTCATGATCCTGCATTCACGCACTCCTGAATAAAATCTGTTTTCAGGATAGCTGGAGATGCAGGAGCCGTCTACCTTTTGCCTTCCACGCCCGCCGTCCGCTCTTGCCGTTACCTGGCGCCAGCGGCATTGCCTTTGTCGCCCTTAGGCGCAGCATTCGGCCGGGCTACGGCAGCCTCGGGGGCCCGGCAAAGCATATTCAGGTCCGTCTTGAGCTGCGCCATCTCCTGGTGGAGGTTGTCCTTCTCCGCCTTGGTCAGGTTCATATCTGTATTGATGTCGGCGCCCTGGTGGGCCTTCATCGTCTGCAGTTCTCCGTTCAGCCTGTCGATATTTTCCGGCGTGGCATTGCCGGCCACCTCGCAGTGGGTGATCTGGCGGGCCACAGCCACGGACTCCGCATTGAAGTTCTGGCGGAACTTCTGAATTTCTTTCCGCTCGGCATCGGGAACGTCTTTGCCTTGCGCGTCGGTGCGGTTTTTTTGGATCGCCCGCGAGTCGGCGTTCAGCTCCTTGGTGAAATCCTTACGTTCCTTCATTGTAAGCGGGAGATCCTCGACTACTTTATTTGGATCGCCGGCCTGTACAGCCGCTTTTCTCTCATCGATCTTGGCTTTAAAGGCATCCACTTTGGCGTTCAGAGTGTCGGCCTCTTTCTGTGTCAGCTGCTTGCTGGCCAGGCCTTTGGCAATGCGGTCTTTCTGGCGCTCGATCCGCGTTTCGAAAGCGTCGAGATCGTGCTTCTCTTCAAAGATGGACTTGCTGGCAGCGAGCCGCTGGGCTTTCAGATCCTCCTGCTCACCCTTGGTCAGCTTGCCGTCGGCCCAGGCATTGGTCATGGCCGTGCGCATGTCCTGCTGCTGCTTGATCAAGCCTTCCCGTTCCGAGGAATTGATCCAGCCGCGGGCCACGCCGTCGCCGATCCGGCGCTCCTGCAGGCGCAGAGCTTTCTCGAAACGGCGAAGCATCTCCGGCTTTTTCTTGGTGCCGGCCACTACCTTGTCATCGGGTTGATCCGGAGTATCATTCAGCAGGTCGCCCCGGCAGCCTTGCTCTTCCGGGGGACAGTTCTCCGGGTCGGCGGGAGGCAGAGTGCGGGGACCACCGGCGGCCACGCGTTCCTCGACGCATTTCAATCCGTTATTTTTCAAGGTTTCGCCATCGGTCTTATTTTTGGCGGCCACTTCGGCCTTAGTGGGATCGGCGGCCAATAAGTCATCGGCCTCTTTGATCATCCGATCGCCCGCGGCGATTTTATCCTCGCAAACCGGCTCTTTGTCGTCGGCCGCAGGGTTATTTCCCTGATTCGCCGCGGCCTGCTGCTGCTCCGGCTTGGCTTTCGGCTTATGTTTTCCCTCGGCAATAGCGGGCGAGCTGGAAAGCGCGATCCAAAGGGCAAAAGAAATCCCCAAAACAGAACCAAGGTTCTTCATAATGGCGTATCCCCCAACCAAAAAAAATCTCTATATATTATAGGGTAGAGGGCTGTTGAATTGCTGGTCAATGCCGGACGGAGCCAAAGATCAAATTCCTTTATCCCTTCGGTGGTTTATACCCGGCGTCGAAATCCTGGGCGTATCCGGGGCGAGACAGATCCGCCGCAGTGGCGGAAAGCCTCTGAGGGAAGGCGTCGCTCCGAGGAAATGGGAAATTCACCTAGCATAAATCTGTTATGGACCTGACGACCATGCTCTTAGTTTTCTGCCTTTTGCTTCCGGTAATCCTGGCGGCGGCCATCTTTTTGCTTGGCCCCTTCTTCGCCATCTACGCCTACTGGGCCCCGAACTGGGTCCCCCGGCTGCGCCTCCCACGCTGGCGCCTCCGCGCCCCCCACCTGCCGGAATCGCCCTACAATTTCGATGGCGCCCTTTCCCCTTACGCCACTTCCTCCCTCGCGATGCTGAAGTACTTGCAGCGAAAACGGGAGGAAGGCTTTCCGTTTCGCCACGACCAGGAGATTCTCCAGGAGCTGGGGATCCTGCTGCGCGACTGGAACCAGCGTACCCGAAACAGCATCGCCTCCGACTGCCAGTTCGGTCGCGTGGTGCTGCAGGGAACGGTGACCCGCATTGAGCACAAAGAAGAGGTGGGCCTCCTCGCCACGAAAACATTGGGCGTGCTCGACGTGAGCAACCAGGTGGTGGTGAGGGCGAGCTGAGCTACTGGGGTTCGAAGGCGAACGGCTTGGCTGTGGGCCCGGAGCGGTTCCCGCTATGGAAGTGCCAGGTTTTTACGGAATTCTTTTTTATCAGGGCGTTGCAGACTTCATCAAGATCTACCGAGATGGGGCGGAAGTAATCCAGCACTCCTGGATAATATTTTTCCTGCTCGAGAATGGTCGGCTTGCACTCGCTGCGTTTGTGAAACTCGATTTTAATCGGTATCTCCGTGCGGGAAAGGCCGGCACTGATCCCTTGCTGGATGGGATTGGAATATTTGGGCGGCAGAGGACCCAGGCCATACTCGCTCGTCGGCGGATCCACGTAAAGGTAGGCGCAGAAACCTTGCTTTTCTCTCTGCTCGGGACTCAGCTTCGGCAGGGCCTTCGCTTCCTTCACAAGACAATCTTTGTAGTCGGAATCGATGCGGCCCATTTTGAGAAAGTGGAGCACGTGTACGGCTTCGTCGCGAAAGCTTGGTCCGTTGCGGGGTACCGCTCCATTCTCGGGGTACATTCGGCCCCCAGATCTTGCTCCCCCTTTTTTTTCCAGCCGATTGCCACTATTCAAAGTGATTTCAATTTCCTCCAAAATCTCCATGGAGCCATTTTTTCTTGCCACGTTTTCCTGGGGGCGGCACTTTTCGAAATTTCTCAGCATTTCTCTGGCGATATGCTCTTTGACGATGGGGCACTTCCCGCGCGGCGTTGAGCAGGTAGCTTCGTTCCTATGGACGAACTCCACCGGGCTGGGAAGGGAGTTATAGCTTGTAAGCACCTTGGGATCGATCTGCGCGCATGTTTTGCTGTCGGCGGCATCTTCACAGGGCTTCTTGGCGTCGCTGCAGCCAAGCTCTTTGTATCTTTCCATAAGGTTATCGTAGGAGTCCGAACAGCGGGAAAGGGTTTCGAGGCACTCATCTTCTCTATCTGCCTCGTTCTCTTTCGCTGCCTTATCGGAGGTGGAGGAGGGTGGAGAGGCGGCATCTCCCGGCCGGCTCGGCACGGCGGCTTCCACGGCCTCCTCTTTTTTCGCGGCGGGCTCGCGCACGTCCTCGGGCCCGGCATGAGCGGGGAGAGAGAGGAAGAAGAGAGTGAAAAACACGAAGGGTCTCAAGAGATTCTCCTGCAGACCTATCGGTGGGGTTTTTCCTAAAAAGCACCCTTTTCCGTGTAAGCAAAGAGGCTTTCCATACATAACTCTTTCCCCCCATTTACCGATACGTTCGTATGCCCGATTTCCCTATCCGTTTCGGCCGTTACGACCTGCTCGACCTGCTTTCGAGCGGCGGAATGGCCGAGGTGTATCTGGCGCGTTCGATCGCCGAGGATCCGCGCAATCGCCGGGCCGTAGCGATCAAACGGGTACTGCCTTATCTCTCGAAAGACGTCGAGTTCATCCGTATGTTCGAGAAGGAGATCGGTCTCACCTTCCAGATGACCCATTCCAACCTCGTGAAGGTGTACGAGTCGGGCTATATCGACGGCCAATACTTCATTGCCATGGAGCATCTCCTCGGACGCACACTTTCCGGATTTATGGCCGACGGCGATTCGATGCAACACCTGCGCGAGACGCCCTTCGCCTGCTATGTGGTGCGCGAGGTTTGCAAGGCGCTCGACTACGCCCACAACTACCGCGATCCCGTGACCAATAAGTCCTTCGGCATCGTCCACCGCGACATCTCGCCCCAGAACATCATGATCTCCTACAGTGGTGAGGTGAAGCTCTTCGACTTCGGCGTGGCCAAAGGCCTCGTGAAGGAAGGCTCCACCACGGCCGGCGTGATCAAGGGAAAGCCGGCTTATATCGCGCCCGAGCAGGTGCTCGGAAAATCCGTCGACAGGCGCACCGACATCTTTTCCCTCGGCG
>DATBTF010000053.1:0-9264 GCA_036559405.1 Bdellovibrionota bacterium | reverse complement strand
GCGTATGGGGCCTGAGTGATGCTTATTCCTATATCCCCGATCTCCATGACGGCTATGGGGCCGGCCATCTTTACGATGAGGACATGGCGGCCAAACCGGCCTACTGCGCCCTCAAGAAGGCTTTGACGCTCACCAGCCATCCCCGTTAGGATGGGCCGGTGCTGAACCTACCCCCACCCCCACGGTATTTCCCGCCCCAGAAAGG
The DNA here is from genome assembly GCA_036559405.1 of Bdellovibrionota bacterium. Classification (GTDB taxonomy): domain Bacteria; phylum Bdellovibrionota; class UBA1018; order CAIPTA01; family CAIPTA01; genus JAKFYM01. The sequence goes on along the minus strand of DATBTF010000053.1, from coordinate 9,059 downwards.
GGTATATGAAGTCGCTCCCGGCCTCTCGGCCCTAGGGAAAGACTTTGGCAATGGCGAGCAAGATAAGAAGTTTCTGGCTCTGGATTCCGATTTCGGAATCTATCGGGAAAATAAAATCCGATGCCGCAAAGAGAACTTTTCCAAATACGTCTGCAAAAAGGATTTCCCTCTGGCCACAGAGCAGGCTGTTTGCGCCTGGCTGATCGAGCGCCTGTGCGCCGACTACCCGGATCTATTTTCCGTAAGAGTCAGTAGGACGGATAAGGATTTATTCGTTCTTTCCTGCGCTTCCACCCAGGAAGAAATCACCTTCGATCAAAGCTACAACTTAGTTTCCACGAACTCCAAGATCGATCCCCCCTATGCCGATCTCTTCGACGCTCTCTGCAGCAATTTTCCGGCGGATCTCTCCGTTGTAACCAAGAACGAAAGCAAGAACTGGGTTTCCGCCCTCCACCTCTGCGCCCCCAGCCACTGGGCCGCCGCGGATAAAATCGGCCGCGACTTCACTGAGGTGCATCTGCCCGTTCCCGGAATTGAGAAGGTGAACAAGGCGGCAGGCTCGCTCGTCGATGCGATGATCCTGCGCGGACCCTATATCAGATTCGCCTGGAGCATGGTCACCGACAGACGCCTGAACCATCATCCGCTCCCGCCCCCAAATATAAGTTCGGAAGAGTGGAACGGCAGAATCTTTGATCCCGCGAAGGCATCTCCCTTCTATCTAAGGGTCGAACGCCAGACGCTTTGGGGCTTGCCGCAGGTACAGAGCGCGCTCTTTGGCATCCATGTTCTCTTTGTCGACGGAGCGGAGATCAAGGCGAATCCAGAAAAGAACACTCTCCTGAAATCCGCCCTGCAGTCCATGACGCCTGAAAGCCGCAAATATAAAGGCGTGGCCCATTACTTCGACGGCCTGATCTCCTGGCTCGAGGCCTAACGGGTAAAGTTCCTAATCGCCCTGGCTCCCGTGACTCTCCCGCGCAGAATCGGCAGCACCTCCGCCTCCTCGATCAGCTGGCGGATCAGCTCCGCCCCTTTCAGCTCCGGCCTCCGCCGCGAAATCTCTGACATTTTCCCGGCGGCCACGGCCATCCCGAAGCCGTCGGAGAGGTAGGAAACACGGCGGTCTCCATCCACGGGAGCGCTCAGATCCATGCCCGGAACGGCCAATCGCACCAGCGGGCCAAATGAGGCGAACTCGCCCAGATCGCTGAGCTCCTCGTTAAGCACCGTGACAAAGAGAATATTCCGCGCGGCGCACTTCGTATTGAAGGGGCTGAACGTATAGCCGACATCTCCCAGGGTCACGAGGAAAGCTGTGTCAGGTTTCAGATACATCCGCGCGCACATCTCCTCCACCCCATCCCCGCTCAAGGGCGCGAGCACGATCTTGGAACTTGCGCTCGCCATTTCGATCGCCTGGGTTACGTCCGAAAGCGAGGCGTTGCCTCCCTCCTGCAGCACCTGGATCGTCTGGGCCGACTGCGTTCCGTTTCTCGACGCAAAGTAGAGAACGCCCGTGGTGTAGTCGGTAAAGTTCATTCCCGGCACGAGTCCCACGTGGCTCTTCAGCATTTCCTGCACATAAGGCATGGAGTTATTGGGAGTCCCGAGCAGGGTACTGAGCTCGTATGCAGGATTCGCCTGCGCCGACGCAGCTTTTAGAAGGGAGAGAACACCTACTGTTAATTTCCAAAAATTCTTCATTTTCTACCTCTTGATAAAATTTAAAATAAAATCCACAAACCCATTTCAATTTCTGGAAAGCTCAAGCAGCCGTTTCACCACTCTAGCGAGCGGCTGGCTGTTTGCCGAAGACAATCTCGCCGCCTTCTTCCAGCTCGCCGGCAGGGCGGCGGAAGGGTTCCAGCTGCTGTTGTCTCCGTCGCGGTCGAGAGCCGTATCGCCCTCAGAGCTCGCCTGGCCTCCCTTGACGGGCACCCACAGGAAATCGGGATGCGCGGGGGTGTGCCACTCTCCGCCCACGATATTGTCCTGCTCGTCGAGCTCGAGATCGTAGCGGTAGGTGGCGGTAGCAAAAGAGTCGAGCTCCGGCGGATCCTCTCCGAGCGTAGAGGGGCTGGTCTCCGCTCCATAGACGAACTGCATCTGGATCTTCACCACATACACCGCCTGGGGCGAGCGGCTGCGGAAGAAGGGATCCGCCCGCCAGTCCGCGAGCCGCACCTTGGCTTTTTCCAGGCTCTGGCCCGAGGCGCCGGTGAGCGGATTCACGTAGACATATTTATAAGAGACCGCCGGCTGGTTCCAGACTTCGGAAGCGGCGCTGATGTCGGCCACGAAGCTGCGTTTGGCCACGCCGATCTGGTTCACCACGGAAAGGTGCCAGGTGGCGGGGTTGGTGTCGAAGCAGTCCGAACGCGTGTCGCGCTCATTGCCGTCCCGCGGAGGGTTTTCGAGATTGCAGCGGCCTCCGATGAAGCGGGTTTCCGAGGCGCCGTTCGCCCACAGCAGAGTCGTAAGGGCCTTCAGATCGCTTTGGGTGAACACCAGCTCGCGTCCGTCGGCGGCACTCACTTTGATGCCATGCCTGGGCCGCGCTTCCATGAACGAAGCCGGCGCCCAGCCGTGGCAGAGTCCGAACCAGGTGGGCAGGCTGCCGTCGGGTTTGGCATAAGGCGCTCCGGAACGAATCATTTTCTTGGTGAGCGTGAACTGCGAATCCCCGATCAGGAGATCGTATTTTTCCGCAGGCGAAAGTTCCTCGTTCCCGCCCTTGCCGAGCGCCGATTCGAGGTAGATGGAGTTTTCCTTCCAGTTCCCGCCGGCCGGGAAGTTCTGGTCGCCGTAGCGGTTGGCGATGGCGCCCTGGTAGATCGGCCAGTGGGAGCCCGACCAGGGATCCTCCGGCAGCTGGGCCGCGAGCAGCTTGGCCTGTTCCATGCGCGCGAGATTCGTATAGCGCAGCTCGTCCACCAGATCGGCGGCGCGATCGTTCGGCTCGGGAGCAATGGTGGGAAGCGGACGCCTGGCATGGGACTTCACCCATTCACGGATTTTCGCGCGGTAGGTGTTTGCTTCCTGGTTAGCGAAGGCACTTGGGACACAAAGACTCAAAATAATCGCGAGTCGGATACTCTTTCTCATGGGACCCCCTGGTTGCGTGTTCTTGCCTCACTTACGCAAACCAGGGGCCAACTTCAGATTTTAGTATGCAATTCTTTTAAGACGCAGCAGCTCCACCTGCTCGTCCTCGGGGATGTCGGTGCCGGCGCTGCCTGAATATCCTTCCGTCACGTTGAGTTCGAGGGCCACGTAGCAGGAGCGGGCCATGGCCGTCTTGGGATATTCCGTGATGCAGGCCTTGAGATACATCTCACCGAAGCGGAAGAAGAGGTTGCTCGAGAGGCGGGGATAGATTTGCCCGAGATAGAGGAGAGCCTCCGCCTTCAAGGGAGATTTCCCTCCCGGCGACTCCAAAACCTTCTGCAGCAGCGTGGAGGCACGTAGCCGGCGCACGTGGAAGCTCCGCCCGATCTCGGAGACGAGAGAGAAGTCGTCCTTCTTCAGGATGTTCTTGGCACGCTGAAGGATCACGAAGTCCGTGGCCTTGCCGAGGTCTCGCGGCTTTTCTTTCGCCCACTGGCTGAATTCCTCGGCCCAGGCCTTCATCTCTTCCTGCAGATAGATGGGGAGGGCGGGGTTTTGCGCGGCCGCGCGGAAGTACTTGGCCCCCTCGGCCGGGTCCTCGGCCACCCGGGCGTAGTAGACAGCTAAGGCTAGAAGGGCTTTGCGCAAATTCCACTGCCCTGCTCCCTTGCCGGGGTAGTCCTTCACGATGCTTTCATAGACGACCACACCCTTCTTGAACTGGCGGGTCACGAAGTAGTAGTCCGCCCGGTCGATCGGCGCCATATCCTTATTCTCGACATCCACCCAGGTGAAGTCGGCCGCCTTTCTGCGCGTATGGCAGGTGATGCACATCTGGAGGGAGCTTTGCAGCATGAAGCGGGAGTAGTTCTTCCCGCCCTCGTTAAAGGAACGGTTCGCGTCCTTGATATGCTGCTGGAGCATGCCCAGGTTCGCCTTCAGGGAAGGATCGTTGGTGAAGGATTTTTCCAGATGCCCTAGGTGCTCTTCGAGAGATTTGAACGACTTCTGGATCTCCGCCTCGTTTTTCTTGGCCGTATAATCGGCATCGGTGAGCATATACTTCTGCAGATTCGTGATCTCCGAGGCCATTACCATCATATCAGGCTGCACCAAGGGGCCCTCGGCCAGTGCCGCGGACGAAAACAGTAGCATCAATAGAAATAGCGATTTCATTTTCCCTCCTCTTCGACTCTCTTCCATACGTAGGTCAGCTCTTCCTCCGCGAACGGAATCTGCAGCCGCAGATTTCCGTCACGAATGGAAAAAGCGGTACGGGTCAGGCGGCCCTGCTGCATGTCGGGATCGCGGTCGCAGCCGTAGGAGTTGGCGGGGTTTACCCAGACCACCTCGTCCACGAGCTCGCTGCCTTCCACATAGTAGAGGCCGCGCCGTTCACAATGATAGTTTTCGCCCTCATGCCACCAATAGAGACGGCTGGTGCCGTCCGCCTGGAATTCAAAGCGCAGGCGCAGGATCGCATCCGGAGGCTCCGGCATGTCCTGCCCCTGGTACACCTTCATGAAATACGCCCACTTCCCAACCAGCAAAGGTTCGGCGCCCGCACTGCCGGCGGTACACATCAGGAAAACCAGCAGTGCGAGCGCCTTTTTCATGGCACCTTCCAGCCGCGAGTGCGGGCAGCGGAAAGAGCCAGTCGAGTTTGCGCTTCGTTCAGCAGCCCTTGGGCGGCGCCGGCCAGGGCCGAGGGCATGTCGTCGAACTTCGCGCCCCTCCCCAGCCGGACCAGAGTGCGGAAGGCCAGCTTGGCCGTTAGCTCGGTTCCCAGCTCCGGTTTCATATCCCAGAACGTTGCGGCCACGATGCTGCCGTTCTGATAAACGCCCGGAGCGAAGTCCTTGTAGGCCACGAGGCGGTTCTCCAAGGTCCTGCGGAAAGGCCCCTTGAGATAGGACGCCTCGCCCATCCGCGGATTGTCGAGGATCAGGGCCGTGAAGAGATCTGCGAAGCCTTCGTTAAAGCCGCCTCCCTCGCCTTCCGAGGGCAAGCCGGCATAGGCATCGATCACGGCGTGGATCCCTTCGTGGATGAGCACGGAAGGATCGCGGATCATGTCTTTATAGGTCTCGCCATCGCCCGTGCCGAGGTAGATCGTGTTCCCGTGGTAAAAGGCGGCATTGCTCACTCCGCCCTCACCCACGTGAAGCTTCACCTCGATCGGATGATCCAGCTCAATTCCGAGATGCTCCTTCAGCCAGCGGTAGCCCTGTTCGATCGTGAAGTAGGCCTGGCCGAGGTCGAAGCGGCGGTCGGTCTCGGGAAAGATGAAGGTCAGCTCCGGCGACCATACTTTCAGATCGAGCGCCGAGATCACGTGGAGGAGACGGCCGGTGACGGTTCCGTCGCCCGTGAGATCGCGTAAGGTTTGCTCCTCCACACCACCGAATTTCGGGCCCTTGGGAAAAACAGCGGCGCGGCCGTCGGCCCCGTCCCAGTTCAGACGCCCCCTCCCGATCACCTCTCCTTTCCGGCCTATCTGAAGGAAGCGCAGCTCGTCCTGCTTGGGGCTGAGGTATTCCACCCGCCAGTAAGGAATCCATTCGCCCGCTTCGCCTTTTTTCACCTCGAGCGAGGGCGGAAAGATACGGGCGGCGGCCTGCAGCTCCGCCTCTTTGCGCATCGCCGATTCCAAACCCTCGGTGAGCGCCAGATCCGTCTCTCCCGGCGCAAGCTTGGACGGAAGATTTTCCATCAGGGCGCCCGCACTGTAGGTCACTTCGCCGACGCTGTTCAGGATCGTCTGCTTCCAGGTGCCGGCCACGTGGGCCTTGCCGACCATCTGCCCCTCGCGGGAGATGAACTCGCCCACTCCTTTCAGGAGCGAGCGCTGGAATTTCGGTTTCTCAAGGGAAGGATCGGGGAAAATCGTTTCCGGACTTTGCTGGCCCGGCTTCGGAGCCAGGCGGAACTTCTTGAGCTGCTCCTTGGCGAAACCCTGGATCGGAAGCAAAACAAAGAATGCCGCAGCCACAATTCGTTTCATAAAACCTCCTCAAGCAAAAAACCTCCCCGGTCCAAGCCCGGGGAGGGGAAAAGTCTTGCGCTCAATCTTAGTTTTCGATCGTAAGCTGCTTTTCCATATAGGTGCCGTCGCCGTTCATGAACTGGATCTTGTGCTCGCCCACGTTCAGCTTGCCGAGCTGCACTTCCTTGTGGAAGGGAATGATCACCGTCAGGCAGAGACCTTCCGTCACGTTGGCGACCGTGGTCACCTGATGGAGCGTGGGTCCGAGATGGTCCACTTTCACAGACTTCAGCTTGTAGCAGCTGTGAGGGAACCAGCCGTTCACCACCACGAAGGCGTCCGAGCGCGAGTCGAAGTTGCTGGGAACATAGACGTCGCTGATCCCGATCACTTTCTCGTGAACGTCTCCGTCCCTGGCGCTCGCCGGAGCAGAGAAGGTAAAAGTCATGGCCGCGGCCGCAATTATCAGTAAGCTTTTCATAGGCATCACTCCCGTGTGTTGTGTTTTGACCTTGTGGTCTCGCACACGCTAGAGCAACCGCCGTGCCACGTTTTCCTGTCGTGAGCACCGCATTTTTACGGGTAAGACTGAGCTCGCGCATCCGCGAGGAGACAGAAAGTTTTTTTCTTGAGCTATTTTGGCTCACGGGTCTCTCCGATGGGCAGGCTCGCGGAAACCGCACTGAGAACATCCGATACCTTGCGGGAAAAGGAGCGGTTGTTCCTTATAAAGAGAAAACGCGGATGCTTGGACCAGAGGTTGAAGGTGACGGCATCGAGGCGCGCGGCCTCCGTCCAGCTTTCCTTGCGGTGGGGATTCTTGGTTTTATGAAGGGCATAGTCCAACTCGGCGGCGCTCTCTAAATAGATCACGGCTTCATAACGCCCAAGCTCCCTTTCGAGGTTTGTGCCCATGGAAGAGAAGAAGGCCTCCGCTCCCTCCGGCCAGTAGGCGGCCCCATCCACGGTGCCTCTATCTAATACGAGCACCCGGTCCGGGAAGTGCGCGGAGTAGGCAGCTTCGAGCTCATGCTGGGTCGCGAAGACAGCCCGCTGTACGGCGCGTTGCGCTTCCTGATTCGGGAAACGCGGAAAGCCTCCACTAAATAGAAGCGAAGCGGCCTCCGGCACGTTTTCGACCAAGTTCGGAAAGGCCCGGGCCAGCATGGCCGCAAGTGTCGTCTTGCCCGCACAGGGGCCTCCCGTGAGAACAATCTTCCGATTTGTCATGGAATCCGGACCTCGTTTTCGATCGCTCCCCTCTCGAAGCTATCGAGATTGGCGAGCGTGGTGGAAACTATTGCCTGAAGGGCCTCGTTCGTCAGAAAGGCCTGGTGGGCCGTGATCAGCACATTGGGGAAGGTCATCAGGCGGGCCAGAACATCGTCCTGCAGTATGCCGGAGGAAAGGTCCTGGAAGAAGACGTTCTCCTCCTCCTCATAGACGTCGAGGCCGGCAAAACCGATCTTTCCTGACTTCAGCCCACCGATCAGGGCCTTGGCATCGATGAGGCCGCCACGCCCGGTATTGATCAGCATCACGCCTTTTTTCATCTTCGCGATCGCCTCTGCGTCGATCAGATGGTGGGAATCCTTGGTGAGGGGCAGGTGCAGGCTGATGATGTCCGATATACGCAAAAGATCCTCGAGACCGATATAGGTGGCGCCGATCGCCTCGAGCTCAGGGTCCACCAATAGATCATGCAACAGCACTCGGCAGCCGAAACCTTTCATGATGCGCGCGAACGCCCCGCCGATTCGGCCCGCCCCCACCACGCCCACGGTTTTGCCGTGAAGATCGAAACCCACCAGGCCGTCGAGGGAGAAATTGAGCTCATGCACCCGCGAGGAGGCGCGGCAGAGCTTGCGGTTCAAAGCCAGGATGAGGCCCACCGCATGCTCGGCGATCGCGTAAGGACTATAGGCCGGCACCCGTACCACTTTCATGCCCAGCCGGGCCGCCTCTCGGATGTCCACATGATTGAAACCCGCGGAGCGGAGAGCAATCAATTGCGTGCCCCCTTCCTTGAGCTTCCGCAAAACGGCGGTATTCAGCTGGTCGTGCGCGAAGGCGCAGACCGCAGGGAAACCCGCCGCCAGCTGCACAGTTTGCTCGCTCAAACGCATGTCCACGAAAGTCAGATCATGGCGGTATTTCTCATTGAGTTGAGCAAAGACCGGGCGCTCAAAAGAATGGATGTCATAAACAATCGCTTTCATCGCTTGCCCAATGGAGAGCAACCCTTATGCCAGAGGCCCTGAAGCACATTCCCGCACCCAGCCATGAGCCAAATTGGCTCATGGCGTGGGACGCGAAAACCCACGCGTTTTTCCTTCTCTCTTTTACCCTCGGAAGACCCTGTTTTCCGGATGCTTTTCTTGGCCTGGAATCTGCTTAGTAGACCTTGAAGGGCCTGTTGCCCTGAACGGATTTTCAGAGGAGAAGGCCCATGCGCGAAGTTCCCACTATCGATCAATTCATGACCTCCATGCCCCATACCATCAACTCCGGCATGCCCCTCAAAACGGCCAAGGAGATGATGAAGAAGTTTGGAGTGCGCCATCTCCCCGTGCAGGTGGCCGGCCATCTCGTGGGAGTGCTCACCGAGCGCGACCTGCAGCTCGCCATGCGCTTTGATAAAGACAACAACTTTATGGTGGAAGACGCCATGACCCCCGATCCCTTCAGCGTTCATTCAACCTCCCGCTTCGACGAGGTGATCGCCACGATGATCGAGCACAAATACAGCTGCGCCCTCGTGCAGGATTTCAAGGGCAAGGCCGTGGGGATTTTCACCGTGATCGATGCCCTGAAAGTATGCGGAGAATCGGTTACCGGAAAACGCCGCCCCACACGGCAGCGAAAGGGGGCCTGATGAAAGCGATCGTGATCTGGATCGATCGGGAGCGCGCGAATCTGTACCTGCTTTCGGCCGAGGATTTTGAACGGAAGTCGGTGA
>DATBTF010000052.1:0-26355 GCA_036559405.1 Bdellovibrionota bacterium | reverse complement strand
GGATTTTTGGGAGGGGAGCCGAAGGAGAGTCTGCTCCATTGCGGCGGAACCTATTACCGGGCTCACGACAACCCCACAGATATCGGCCGTCCGTTCTATCAACCCGAACCTTCGCAGCAGCCCGTGAATGGTGGCTGGCTCACTTGGACGTCGAAAATCGATGCCGATAAGGTGCAGGCCTGGGCCAAAGAGGCGGGCTGCCAGTAGCCTACAGAAAACGCGACCAGATTTTGTGTGTGTGCAGGTAGGCCTCGCGGGCGATCATCTGCTCGATGGCGCCGGGTAGCCCCTTGAAGCGGAAGCCGACTTTCCATTTGACCCCGCTTTTGTCGGCGGGAAGCACGTTCTTCACTTCGAGGTCCACTTTTATCTCTTTGCCCAGGAAAGTCATCATGCTGCCTGGGAACAGCTGCTGCTTTTTAAAGTCTTTCTCTTCGTTAATTCCGACCACGACGCTGAGGCCGCCGGCGCTGATGTCAAAAAGGGGAAATACGGTGGGCCCCAGCCGCACTGTGGCCTTGTGCGATGCCATTACCTTGATCCGCAGAGCCTCCCGCCTTTGGAGCTTGTACATCGGCATGTCGGCCTTCACAGCCATGTTGCGGATATTACGTCTTTGGAATTTGGCATGGACGAAAAAAGTGGCTTCGTTCACGGAATAGCTGAGCCGGATTTCACTCTGGGGGCGGTCGATCGCGGATATCTGGTTCGAGTCGAGCTTGGCGAAGCATTCGTCGGTGATCTCCATATCGAGCGCGAGTTTGTCGATATCCACCGCCTTGATGAAGGCGTCGAAGCGGAGGTTGGAATCTTCGATATAACAGGAAACGAGCTCGTGGAACTCCAGCCCGTACCTCAGGTAGCGCTGGACCATTTTCAGGTCATTTACGGGTTCGAGATCCTTGTCTTTCGTGGGCATGCTCCCTCAATATTGCCTTATGCGCTGGCTTTTATCCATGCTTTGCCGCTCTCCGGAGCGAGCCGAGACCGTGTCGCACGCGAAGAGCGCTCCCGCGGCCCCCTTGGCATTGCTCGAAAAAGACTTTCCCTCCGAGCTGGCCGCATTCCGAGGAAAACGCTTGCTCGATTTCGGCAGCGGCTGGGGATTTCAGAGCGTGGCTGTGGCGAAGCTCGGAGCCGACGTTCTTGCCCTTGAGATGGTCGCAGAGCGCCGGGACTTCACCTTGGCGGAGGCAAAAAAGGCCGGCGTAACGTTGAGGTCGGAGGCCTTGCTTCCGGCGCAGGACAGAGGCCAGTTCGATTTTGTTCTCTCTCTCGATGCGATGGAGCATTATAGCGATCCGGCTTTCATCTTGAAGGAAATGCACCTGGCTTTAAGGCCGGGGGGCCGGCTTCTGCTTTCCTTCGGTCCCCCCTGGTATTCGCCCTACGGCGCGCATCTGCGTTTCATGAGTCCCGTTCCGTGGATCCATCTGTTCTTCTCTGAGAACGCCCTGATGGAGGAACGGCGCCGCTTCCGCTCCGACGGGGCGAAGAAATTTTCAGAGGTCGAAGGCGGCATGAACCAGATGACGGTCGGCCGCTTCGAGCGCATGTTGGGTAGCTCTGGATTTTCTATCGAGCGTAAAAAAATGAAATGCGTATACCGCATGAACTTCCTGGGCTGGATTCCGCTGGTGCGGGAACTCTTCGTGAATGAAGTGAGCGTGGTTGCGGTTAAGCGATCGTGACCTGGCGGAGCAGGTCGATGTCCTGGAGCACCTTGCCTGAGCCACGTACCACGCAGGTGAGCGGGTCTTCGGCGAGCGCCACGGGCAGGCCCGTTTTCTCTTTGATGAGAATATCCAGATTCGCCAGCAACGAGCCGCCGCCCGCGAGGATGATGCCGTTGTCCACGATATCGGCGGCCAGTTCAGGAGGGGTGCGCTCGAGAGCCAGCTTGATCGCATCGGCCACGGCGCTCACGGGTTCGGCGAGCGCATCGCGGATCTCTTCCGAGTTCACCTCGATCGTCTTGGGCGCTCCGGTGATCAGGTCGCGGCCTTTGACCTCGTAGGTTTTCTCGTCTTCGAACGGATAGGCGTTGCCGATCGCGATCTTGATCTGCTCAGCAGTGCGTTCCCCGATCAGGAGCGAGTATTTGCGTTTGATGTAGTTGAGAATCGCTTCGTCGAATTTGTCGCCGGCCACGCGCACGCTTTTGGAGAATACAATCCCACCTAGGGAGATCACGGCCACTTCGGTGGTGCCGCCGCCGATGTCGACGATCATGTTGCCGGAGGGCTCCATGATCGGGAGGCCCGCGCCGATCGCGGCTGCCATGGGTTCCTCAATCAGAAACACTTCGCGCGCGCCGGCCATCTGGGCCGATTCCTTCACGGCGCGCTTTTCCACCTGCGTGATCCCGAAGGGGATGCAGATGATGATGCGCGGGCGAAAGAGGGAATGTTCGCTCGTGGCCTTCTTGATGAAATGGCGGAGCATCACCTGGGCCACCTCGAAATCGGAGATCACGCCGTCGCGCATGGGACGGATAGCCGTGATGGAGCCGGGAGTGCGGCCGAGCATCTCTTTGGCCTCTTTTCCCACGGCGAGCACCTTGGTCTGGCCGCGCGAGTTGCGGTGCACGGCCACGACGCTCGGCTCGTTGATCACGATGCCGCGATCCTTGGCCACGACAAGAGTGTTCGCTGTGCCGAGATCGATGGCGAGATCATTGGAGAACAGGCTGAAAAACTTCTTGAACATCAACATGGCGGTATTTAATTCACCATTGGTAGTGGCGGATCTTCTCTCCCTTGTCGGCAATTTCGCTCATGGCCCGGATACCTATTTCCAAATGCAAATCCGTGTATTCCTGGAAAACCTTCTTGGCGCTCGCCTTGGTTTTGATGCCGCCCTCCTGCAGGGGCAGATCGCTTACCAGGAGAAGCGCTCCGTTGGCCACCTTGCTGGCGAATCCCGCCGTGAACAGAGCCGCCGTTTCCATCTCGATCCCGATCACCCGCTGGGAATAGAGCTTCTCACGGAAACCGGGGCTGAACTCCCAGAACCGGTAGTCGGTGGTGTGGATCACGCCCGTGCGATACTCGATTCCGCGTTCCACGAGGATCTCGGAGACGAATTTCTGTACCTTAAACGTGGGAAGAGATGGCACTTCCGGGGGAAGAAAGTGCCCGCTCACGCCCTCGCCGCGAATGGCAGCCATGGGCAGAATGAAGTCTCCTACTTTGAGCGATCGATGCAGACCGCCGCACATGCCGAGGAGAAGAACGGCCTTCGGTTCGATGGTCGCCAGAACTTCCACGATCAGGGCGCAGGTGGGCGCGCCGATATTGAAGTTCACCAGACTCACCCCGTCTTTGGGGGAATGGATCGCGCTCATCGCTGATCCGCGGGTGGGCTTCGGGCAGCCGGTGATCTTCTTGAACTGTTTCATGTAGTGATCGAAGTTCGTGAGCAGGATCTGCTTTTGGAACTTGGAGCGGGACGAGCCGGTATAACGCTCCAGCATATTTTCGGCGATGCCGCGCTTTTTCTCGTTGGAGAAAATCGTGTTGGAATTAAAGGCAGGTGTCTGCATGCGAAACTAAGCAGATCGTAGCATCAATGGGTGGGCTCCGGCCAAAGAAAAGTCAGGAGTTTTGCTTGGTTAGACGTGGGCAATCGGATATTCTTGGGCCGTGAAAAAGAAGCGAAGCACAGAAAAATCGGACGAATGGCCTCAGAGGGTCGAGACTTTTCTTTCTTCTCCTCTGGCGGAGCGGGCCAGCCATGGGCTGAGCGATCGCATCAGCATTGCTCTCCACGTCGACGGGGAAGACTTTTTTTTCCGCCGTACCAAGGGCCAGAACACACTGCAACGTGTGGAAAGCCTCAAGCCCGATGTCCATTTTTGGGTCCCCCTGAGCACCCTGCGTCAATTGCTGGAGATGGCGGAAGATCCTGACACTGGGGTGGCAGCTATGGGGGTCTCGATCTTCGAGCATATCTTCACCAAAGAGGAGAGCAAGAAGATCAGATTCCGTGTGGACACGGGCTTCCTCGGCCTCTGGAGCAAGGGGTATTTTTCTGTTTTGAAAGCCGGAGGGCCTGAAGTAGCGTCCTATTTAGCGCGCTTCGGCTTCAACGGACTCAGTGCGATCAAGGAAGTTCTCAAAAAGATCCGCGCCTAGCCCCGAGGGTTTCATGCAATTCGACGAACGACAGTTCCGCAAATTTCTCTCCGAACAGGACATCTCCGACCTCCTCGACGATCTCGCATCGGCCATCAATGCCGACTACGGCATGAACGACAAAGTGCTGCTGGTGGGAGTGCTGAAGGGCGCGATCGTGGTGACCGCGGATCTTGTGCGCCGCCTGCACTCCGATGTGGACGTGGATTTCGTGCGCTGCACGGCCCACGGAAAGTCGCTCAACAACTCAGGGACCATTTCCCTGCTGCGGGACATTTCGGTGGACGTGCGCAATCGCAACGTGATCATCGTGGAAGAGATCATCGATAGCGGCCGCACTCTCAAATTCATCTACGACCGGATCAAATGCGCCAACCCGCTTTCGCTCAAGGTGGCCACACTGCTCGACAAAAAGTCCAAACGTGTGGTGGAGATCAACGCCGATTACGTGGGCAAAGTGGTGGACGACCAATTCCTCATCGGCTACGGCCTCGACCTCGAAGAACGCTGCCGCAACCTCCCCGAGGTTTATGCGCTTAAGTATCCGAACTAGCATTCTTCTCGCTCTCCTCCTGTCGCCGCTTGCTTTCGCGGAAAAAGACGACTTCGTCATCTACCAGCCACAAAGGAGCAGCGTAGAGGAGCTCAAGCGCGCGGCAGAGGGCGTGGCGAACGGCGCCCGGATCAATGTCTTCAACAATAAGCTGATTGTTTACGGGACGAGCAGCCAGCGGGCGGCGGTGCTGCGGCTTTTCTCCGAGCTCGACCAGAAGCTGGCGCGCTTCCGGGTGTCCGTGCGTGTGGCTTCGCGGGGAAATACCGAGGCTGAGGGGCACGCCATAGAGGGGCGCGTGGGTAACAAGAACGTGAACGTCGGCAGCCGCAGCGGAATCGGGGGGCGAACGGGGGGCGTGGTGGTAGGGAACCAGAATGGTTCCATCGGAGTTTCCGCCGGCGCCATGGAAGCGGAAGCGGAGGGGAGCACGGGCCAGAGCGTGGTGGTTTCCGACGGAGGAAATGCGAAGATCTATGGCGATCCTTTTCCCGCTGCGGTGTCCGTTTATGTGCGCTCGGCGGGAAAAAAGATAGCGCATGTGGAAATTCGCCAGGCGGCGGCGAGTAGCGCTGGTGCACAGGCGTTGGTTACCGAGATCGATCTGCCGCTTGGGAAATGGCGCACTATTGGAGGCGTGAGCGGCAGCCACCAGGGGCAGACGGGCGAGATTCTCGGCAGTGCCAGGCAAAAGGCGAGCAACAGCCATGATGTGCAGATTAAAGTGGAGCGGGAAGAGGAGAGCGACTAGCTACTTCTTCTTGCAGGTGATCTTGATCTCGAGCGCCGCGATCCGCTGAAACAGATCGCCAATCAAATGCATCTGCTCGTCGGCACCGGCATCCATGCTGAAAAGAGGGTCTTCCTGGAAAAACTTGATCTCGCCGCTGGCGGAAACCGTCTGCTTCTCGCCTTTATCCAGGGGCACGTCTTCTTTAAAGATTCGGGCGATAAAGCCCAGATGCTCGCGGGTGGCCAGCATGAGCTCCAGATAACCAGTGCGGGCCTCGGGACGGTGGTCGAATAGCCTGGGCGAATAAATCTTAAGTTTTCCCGAGGCGTCAGCATCTGGAAGCGAGCCTTCGCACTTCTTCTTTCCCTTGGAGCATTTCATCTGGAAACGGAAGGTCGGGCCGTTTTGCCGGGCGTAGCGGGTGTCGAGGAGCACGAGGCGGTCTTCGCTGGTGAGAACATGGCGCTTCACTTTTGAGGGTTGTGCTGTGTCCTTCTCCATTTGTGAATTCCATTCCCGGGTGTTGTCGGGATCGAGGAGATCTTCAGGTACCGTTGCGCCCGCATCTTTGCAGCCGTCGCAGCTTTTACCGGTTTTGAGGACGATCTTGCGGATTGGCACTGTCTCGCCGAACTCGGTGGTGCAGGAATATTGGGCGGCGTGGGCGAGAGTGGCGGAGAGGAGGAAAGAGAGGAGCATCATCAGCCCAGCTTCTTCAGCGCTTCTTCCAGCACCGCCAGCTTCTCTTTATTTTGAGTCAATGTGTCGCGTTCTTTCGCTACGAGTTCGGGCTTCGCCTTCTCCACGAAGGCCGGATTGTCCAGGCGCTTCAGGGAGAACTCCACGTCGGTGCGCACGCGCTTGATTTCGTTTTGCAGCCGGGATTTTTCCGCCGAAGTATCAACGAGACCTTCCAAAGGAATCGTCAGCGTGAACTCGTTCGTAGCTACTTTTCCCGAAGCGCCCCCGGGTGCCGCTTTGTTCACTGCCACGGTTCCCAGTCTGGCCAGCGAGGTCACGAACGGAGCCAGCTTCTTCCAAAGGCTCTCATTCTCTGTCTGCAGGAAAGCATTGATCGGGTTTTTTGGCGTGATTTTATTTTCCGTACGGAAATTACGGGTGCCTTCCACCACGGCCTTCAGGGCACGCACTTCTTCGAGGTCGGAGGCCGAGGTAATCTTCTTATCCGAGGCCTTCGGAAACTTTTGCACCAGCAGTTTGCCGGCTTGCGCCCAAGGCAGCTCGGAATAGATCCGCTCGGTCACCATGGGGGCCATGGGATGCAGCAGCTTTAAAATGGTCTCCAGCGTATAGCAGAGGGTGTCGAAGGAGCTTTTCCCTTCGAGCGTACCTTTCTTCACTTTCACGAGCTCGAGGTACCAATCGCAGAATTCGTACCACACGAACTGATAGAGAGTATTGAAGGCGGAGTCGGGGCGGTAAATGGTGAGGTCGTCATTCACCTTCTTAACTGTCTCATTAAGCTCGGCGAGCAGCCAGCGGTCCACGAAATCCAGGGAGTCGAGTTTCTCCATGGGATTTTTGTAGGAGGTGATGTCCTGCTCGGAAATTTGCATCAGCGCGAAGCGCGAGGCGTTCCAGAGCTTGTTCAGGAAGGCTTTGTAGCCCTCGAGGCGTTTCAGATCCAGGTTCACGTTGCGGCCCTGGCCAGACAAAGCCAAAAGAGTAAGCCTTAAAGAATCTGCTCCGCTCTTGGCGGTGACGTCGAGAGGATCGATCACGTTCCCCTTCGTCTTGCTCATCTTCTGGCCTTTTTCATCGCGCACCATCGCGTGTAGGAACACATCTTCAAAGGGAATCCGGCCTTCCATGAAGTACGTGCACATCATCACCATGCGCGCCACCCAGAAGAAGAGGATGTCGGAACCTGTTTCCATCAGGGCTTTCGCCTCTTTGTTCTTGCGGAGGTCGTCGAAGCGCAGGCGGGGATAGAAGGTCTCGAGGTCCTGGGTTTTTTCCGGCCAACCCAGAGTCGAGATCGGCCAGAGCGCGGAGCTGTACCACGTGTCGAGCACGTCTCCATCTTGGTGGATCATCGCCGAGCCGCAGTGGGCGCATTTCGTAGGCTCGATCTCGTTCGCGCTCTTGGGTACAGTGATCTCTTTGCACTTCTCGCAATGCCAGGCGGGGATCTGGTGTCCCCACCACAATTGGCGGGAGACGCACCAGTCCTGGATGTTGTTGAGCCACTCGAACCAGGTCTTGCGCCAGTACTCGGGATAGAAGCGAAGGGCGGGATCGTCGCCAGAGGCGGCTTTGAGCGCCATCTCCGCCATCGGCTTCATCTTCATGAACCACTGCATACTCACCAGCGGCTCCACCACCACGCCGGAGCGCTGGCAGTAGCCAAGTTCGTAATTGTGTTTCTCTTCTTTGACAAGCAGGCCTTCGCTTGTGAGCTTCTCCGCCACTTTTTTGCGCGAGTGGGCGGCGATCATGCCTTGGAAGCTGCCGGCCAGCTCGTTGAGCTTGCCGTCTTTGTTGATCGTGGTGAGGGTCTTGAGTTTGTGGCGCCGGCCTATCTGCCAGTCGTTGGCGTCGTGGCCGGGGGTGATCTTGAGCGCGCCGGTGCCGAACTCTTTGTCTACGTAGGAGTCCTCAATCACAGGAACCTTGCGGTTCGCGAGAGGCACGATCACTTCCTTGCCTTTGAATTTTTTGAAGCGGTCGTCATCGGGGTTCACGGCTACGGCCACGTCGGCGAAAATCGTTTCGGGGCGGGTAGTGGCCACGGTGAGGAAGTCGCCGCTGCCATCGGCCAGCATGTACTTGAGGTGGTAAAAGGCGCCTTGCACGGGCTTGAGCTCCACCTCGAGGTCGGAGATCGCTGTTTGCAGCCCTGAGCTCCAGTTCACGATTCGCTCGCCCCGGTATATCAGGCCGTCGTGGTAGAGCCGCGCGAAGCTTTCGCGCACGGCCGTTGAGCTTTTGGTGTCGAGGGTGAAAAGCTCGCGGCTCCAGTCACAAGACGAGCCGAGCGCGCGGATCTGATCGGTGATGGTGCCACCGAATTCTTTTTTCCATTCCCAAACGCGTTTGAGGAAGGCTTCGCGGCCCAGCTTGGCCCTTGACGTGCCTTCGCTCTCCACCTGGCGCTCCACCATTACCTGGGTGGCGATGCCGGCGTGGTCGGTGCCCGGCAGCCAAAGCGTGTCGTAGCCCAGCATTCGTTTCCAGCGGGTGTAGGTGTCCTGGATCGAAACAAAGAGCGCATGGCCCATATGCAGAACGCCCGTTACGTTGGGCGGCGGCATCGTGATCAGGAAGGTGGGCTGACCGGGCTTCGTGCGGGCGTCGGCGCGGAAGGCGCCGCTACCTTCCGCAGCGGAATAAATTTTCTCTTCAAAATTTTCCGGACTATATGTGGGTTCCAGCATCTTCTGCTCACTTCGTGGAGAACGATTGCTCAAGTTCCTTCATCGACGGGCGGATATACTCGAGCCCGTTGAAGACGAAATACAAAAGCGCCAGCAGCATCAGAAACCCGCTAAAGCAGCCCCAGATCACCATCTGTCTGCGGTTGCGGTGCCGGCGATAGGAGTTCGCGACCTCGGCGCAGATCAGGGCGAGAGGGATTCCCCACCAGGGATAAAGGTGCGCTACGAAATAGATGACCGGGCTCAATGGCTAAGCCTTGCTTGCACGCTTCAGATCTTCCATCCGGTCAGTCAGCTCCCAGGTAAAGCCGTCGCCACGGCGGCCGAAGTGGCCGTAAGCGGCCGTCGGGCTGTATACCGGGCGAAGCAGCTTCAGCGTGGAGATGATCTGCGCCGGCTTGAAGGAGAACACTTCGCGTACGGCGGTTTGCAACTTATTGGGATCCACTTTCGCGGTGCCGAAGGTCTCCACCATCAGGCTCACCGGCTCGGCCACGCCGATCGCGTAACCCACCTGAACGAGGCAGCGGTCGGCGAGACCCGCGGCCACCACGTTCTTGGCCGCATAGCGGGCCATATAGCAGGCCGAACGGTCCACTTTTGAAGGATCTTTCCCGGAGAATGCGCCGCCGCCGTGAGCGCCATGGCCCCCATAGGTGTCGACGATGATCTTACGGCCGGTGAGGCCGGCGTCGCCCATAGGGCCGCCGATCACGAAACGTCCGGTAGGATTGATGTGGAATTTGGTTTTGCCATCGATCCATTCGGCAGGGATCGTCTTCAGAATCACTTCCTCACGAATGCCTTCTTGAAGTTTGCTGTGGCTAACATCTTCGGAATGCTGCGAGCTCACGACGATGGCGTCCACGCGTACGGGCTTGCCGTCGCGGTATTCCATAGTGACTTGTGTTTTTCCGTCTGGGCGGAGATAGCCGAGAGTGCCGTCTTTGCGCACTTTGGTGAGGCGCTCTGCCAGACGGTGGGACCAGTAAATCGTATGAGGCATCTGCTCGGGGGCCTCATTGATGGCGTAGCCGAACATGATGCCTTGGTCGCCGGCGCCCTGCTCTTTGGATTGGCTGGTCTCGGCCGTCACGCCAAGCGAGATGTCCGGGGACTGCTTGCCCAGGGAAACCAGCACCGAGCAGGATCCGTAGTCGAAGCCCTTGCGGGAGTCGTCGTAGCCGATCTTCTTCACCGTTTCGCGCACCACGGAGGTGATGTCGACATTGGCCTTGGTGGTTACCTCTCCCGCCACTACCACGACGCCCGTGGTGGTCAGCGTTTCGCAGGCCACGCGGCTCTTGGGGTCCTGGGCCAGCATGGCATCCAGTACGGCGTCGGAGATCTGGTCACAGATCTTATCCGGGTGTCCCTCGGTCACGGATTCCGAAGTAAAGAAATAATCCTTCAAGGCCATTGTGTCCCCCTATGGCTGAGCTTCTGCGGTGAGAAAATTGTGCTGACGGTTCACTGATGGATGGAGAATTTAGGCGTGCTGCCTTTATTGCGTTCCATTTTCTTGCGGCGTGCGCCCGACTTTGTCTTTTTCTTCATGCGCTTGATTTCGGTTTTGCGTGTTTCGGATGCCATTTGACCCTCGTTCATTGTGTTAATTCAAGGGTTTAGAGCTATCGCAGCTTCCTGCGGAAATCAACCGCTTTCAGCCACTGGCAAGCTGCTTGCTCAGGGAAATCCCATGGCGAAAACCATCCTTTTCCTTCTGGTCGTATTTGTCCCCTTCTTCCCGCTTTTCGCTGCGGAGGAAGGCGCTCAGGCTCTCGGCTTGGGGGAACAAACCAGCCTGCAGGTGGAGCCGGGAACCCGTTTCAGCCTGGGAAATGCGGAGGTGATTCAGGTGAAACCCACCCAGCTCGAGGGCGGAAAGAGCCTGCTGCTGATCAAGGGGAAAAGCCAAGGTTATTCAGATCTTATACTGCTGGGGCCAGGGGGGGTGCGCAGGCGTCTGGCGTTTCGCGTGGTTTCCAAACGCCAGGCCGCGGTGGCGAGCGATGGGAAAACGGTGTTTTCTCCTGGTTCGGGATTGAGTCTTCAGCCCAGTGGGGACGGCTGGCTAGCCAGGGGAAGCGCGCGCCGACTGGAAGACTGGAACGCGTTGCAGGCAATCACCGAGCAGGCCGGCGGCAAAGTGAAGAGCCTCGCGAATCTGCACCCACTGGAACGGGTTCGGGCCGAAAGCAGGATCCGGCGGCTTCTCCAAGATGCGGGTCTCACGGGTATTGCTGTTCAGAGCGCAGGGAATACGCTCCTGCTGCAGGGGGATGCCGCCGACGCCGAGGAAAAAACGTTCGCTGAGACCTTGGCGCGGCAGGTGGTGAAAGACGTTCGATCGCGGATCCGGGTGCCGTTTGAAAAAGGCGGACGGCTGCGGTTCCGCGCGCGCATCCTCGAAGTGCTGCGAGACAGCGCCAGCTCGCTCGGGCTGCGCTGGCCCACGGAGGTGCCTGGGGCCCTGCAGGTATCGCAAAGCTTTAGCAAAGCAAACGTCGCGCTCGACGCCGCTTTGCGGCTGATGGAGAAACGGGGCCAAGCGCGGCTGCTCTCGCAGCCACAGTTGCTTCTGAACGAAAAGGGAGTGGCTGAGCTTCGCGTGGGAGGTGAGATCCCGATCTCGCTGCATACGAAAAACTATTCGGCCGTCCAGTGGAAGCAATATGGGTTGCTGCTTCGGCTCGAGCTTCCCGGTATCGCCCGAAACCTTGCCCGGGCCCGCATCACCGTGGAGATTACCACTTTGGATCCGGCCAATGGCATTGAGGGCGTGCCCGGCTTGCGTGTGAGCAAGATGGACACGCAGGTGGACCTGGAGGTCGGCAAGGCGGTGCTGCTTTCCGGCCTGATGGAAAGGCGGGAGAGCCGAAACTCGGTGGGCCTGCCGTTTTTGTCCGATCTTCCCGTGCTCGGCGCGCTCTTCCGTTCGCAGGACTTTCAGGAAAACCGCTCGGAGCTCGTGATCCTGATCGAGGCCGGAGCATGACGGAAGACCAGTGCGTCCATGGTTCGCTCCAAAAATACCTTTCCGATCCAAACGTGAATGAAGTGCTCGTGAACGGGCCCGGCAGAATCTGGGTCGAGCGTAACGGTCGTCTGCAGCTCACGGAGGAGAAATTTTCAGAGGATTCGCTTCGGCGCTACGTCCGGCGTCTGCTCTCCTCCCAGGGGCGGAAAGTGGACCAGCTCACGCCCTTTGCCAATGCGGTGGTCGATGGGGGAGTGCGTGTGCATGTCGCGATTCCGCCTGTTTCGCGCCAGGGAACCTGTCTCTCACTGCGGAAAGCCAGCGAGTCGCCCTGGACGCTGAGCCGCCTCGAGAGTACCGGTTCGGTTAAAGCGACGGTCGCTGCGCAGCTGCGCGCGTTCGTAAGCGAGGGAAAAAACATCTTCGTCTGTGGCGGCACGGGAAGCGGCAAGACCTCTCTCCTTGGAGCGCTCCTGAGCGAAGTTCCTGCCCAGGAAAGGATTCTCGCCCTGGAAGACGTCGCCGAGATCCGGGCGGAGCATCCGCATTTTCTGGCGCTCGAAGCCCGGCCGTCGAACCAGGAGGGAGAGGGCTGTCTGCCGCTCTCGCTGCTCTTGCGCGAGGCACTCCGCATGCGCCCCGACCGTCTTGTCGTGGGTGAATGCCGGGGGCCCGAGGCGGCTGATCTTCTGATGGCTCTGCATACCGGACACCGGGGATCCATGGCCACCATCCACGCCAATTCCGCTCGCGACGCTCTCCACCGCCTGGAAACTCTCGCGCTGCTGGCCTCGCAGAACCTCCGAGAAAGCGCCTTGAAGTACCTGGTGGCCGCTTGCATCCAGGTGGTTATCCATCTCGAGCGCGGAACACAGGGGCGAAGGATCGCATCGATAGCCGAGGTGAAAGGGGTGGAGGGCGCTAACTATCTTCTCAGGGAGACAAAATTTTCCTGAGACCCTCGATCCGCTCTCGGAGAAGCGTGGTGTCGTCTTTACATAGACGCCGTTCGCTTTCGGCGGCGTGGAGAAGCTGAAGGGCGATGCGGCGGCGCTCCTCTTTGCGGGCATAGGCCTGTAGGTAGGTGCGCATGGCCCAGGGGTAGTCGCAGCCGGATCTGCGTTCGTGCAAAGGCAGGCGTGCCTCGAGCCGGGGAGGGCGAAGGGTCTCCCCCAGCAGCCAGGCCGACAGCGGAAGTGCGAGTAGCGTGCGCCAGCTCAAAAGCCACCTTGCATTAGAGGAAAAAGAAGCGCAGCGATCACCAGCAAGGAGCTTGGGAAGAAGCATGCGAAGAGAGGGCCGAGAAGCGCCACTGGCAGGCGTTGGATCCGCTCCTCCCAGCGGGCCTCGATTTCTGCCTGCAGATCTTGCAGGAATGCCAGCAAGTCGTCGCGCAGGGGAGCGCCAGTGCGCGCGGCATGGTTAATGAGGCTTTTCAGGCGGGCGAGCGAATCTGAGGGATTCTGGGGGTCGGCAAATCGGGCGCTGAGATTGGCATCGCCGATGGAAGCAAGAGCGCGTTCGCAGGCGCTTTCCACATCGACTCCCTGGGAGGTTTCTGCAAGCAGGCGCAGCAGCAGATCGGGCGTGGACTCCTCTTCGAGCCGTTCGCTTTCGCTTTGGGGAGCGAGTGCGGCGTTCAGGGAAGATTGGATCCATCTTCGGCCGAGACCGGCCAGCAGCACGGCCGCGGACCAGAGGAACCAGGAGGCAGGTTTCCCGGTGGCGAGCAGAAACCATTCTCCGTCGAGGAGGGCAAGCGAAACAGCCAGGACCCATGGCAGCCAGGAGAGAACTTCCGCCTGTGCGCGGCACTGGCTGGTGGCGGCACCGGCCCGGAGGGCGAGTCGCCGTTTGGTTCGTAGTGCCTGTTCCATGCGGCGGAGCGAGGCGGTTACAGGAACACCGGTGCGCAAGGCGGAGGCGAGGAAGGAGGAAAGAAAATCGTTTCCTGGCCGTCCGTGGAGAATGCCATCCAACTTTTTTCGGATCTCCGAATTCCGGGCTGCCTGTCCGGCAGCCTCCTCGAGGGCGGTGTCCAGGCTCAGTCCTGCTTGGAGCGAGGCGATGAGTCTGGCCAGGAGGCGCAGCTCGTCGTCGGCAGCGGGCGGGCTGTCTTTCCAGAGTCTTCCCAGCTGCTGCATCCGGTCGTAGGCGGAGAGCAGGCTGGAGTCCACCATCGTGCCGCGAAAAATGGCGAGCAGAACGCCGCATCCGCCCGTTATTGCGCAAACCAAGGCCATGGCGGGCAGCATTGCAAACTCGGAGCCAGCGCTCTTTACCGGGCACCGGTCCCGTCGGAAATCCGCTTTCCCCAAAAGGAACTCATGGTAGAATTTTTTTCTTATGAAGAAACACTGGAAACATTCCCGCCAACGCTTTCTTGGAAGTTCGCAGCTTGACCGTTTTGACTTCGAAAACGGCCTCCGCCTCTTCGTTTCCCACAATAAGCTGGCCCCTGTTTTTTCCTACCAAACCTGGTTCGATGTGGGTTCGCGCGACGAGGAAACGGGCAAATCGGGTCTCGCCCATCTATTCGAGCACATGATGTTCAAGGGAACGCGCAAGCGCCCGCAGGGCGTGTTCGACCGTAGCATGGAAAGCGCC
Organism: Bdellovibrionota bacterium; assembly: GCA_036559405.1. Classification (GTDB taxonomy): domain Bacteria; phylum Bdellovibrionota; class UBA1018; order CAIPTA01; family CAIPTA01; genus JAKFYM01. Next base: position 11,948 of record DATBTF010000052.1, on the reverse strand, counting down.
GGCGCCCGTGATTTGAACGCGTTCACCAGCACCGACTACACCGCCTATGTGGCAAGCTTGCCCGTGAAAGAACTCGAGCTGGTGGCGGAGCTCGAGAGCGACCGCATGACGGGCCTCGCGCTCACCAAGGAGCAGTTCGAGAGCGAGCGGGAAGTGGTTCAAAATGAACGCAAGCAGGTCATGGAAAACAACCCCGAAGGTCAGATGTACGAGGAGCTGCAGAAGCTCGCCTTCACCGCCCATGCCTATGGACGGCCGGTGATCGGCTTCGGCGAAGACCTCGACCGCATGACCACGGCCGACTGCGAGGAATTTTACAAAGCCAACTATGCCCCCGACCGGGCCGTGATCTGCGTCTCAGGCGCGCTCGCGCCGGACAAGGTGGCCCGCGCCGTGCATAAGTTCTACGGCAAGATCGCGCCTTCGCGGAAGAAGGCGCCGGCTCCACGGGTGGAGCCCGAGCAGAACGGGGAAAGAGTGAGCGTATTGAATCTGCCAGTGCAGGTGGAGAAGGCGTATTTCGGCTACCGCGTGCCCGAGGGCAGGCATCCCGACCAGGTGCCACTTTCGGTGCTGTCCATGGCATTGACCACCGGCCGCAGCTCTCGTCTCTACCGCGCCACCGTGGACAAAGGCGTCTGCATCGACGTGGGTGCGAGCGTGAACTCCGCCAAAGATCCCTCGCTTTTCTACATGAGCTTCACCTGCCAGGCAGGCAAGCGCGCCGAGGAGGCCGTGGACATTATCGACCGTGAGTTGGCATTGGTGGCCGAAAAGGGAATCTCCGAGGAGGAGCTGGAGCGCGTTAGGAACAAGCTGCGCACCGAGATCCATCTGGGCCTCTCCACGAATCCGGCCGTCGCCCGTTTCGTAGGCCAGCACGAGCTCGTGCTGGGGGATGTGGATGCCGCCATCGAAGAAATCCGCCGGATCGAGAAGCTCGATGCTTCGGAAGTGAAACGGGTGGCGAAGCAGTACCTTCGGCGCGAACAGCGCTGCATCGTGATCGGGAAACCGCAATGAAGAAAACGAAGAAAACCAGCAGCAAAAAGCCGTCCGCCACCAAGCTGATCCTGCTTCCGGAGAAGAAGGGCCCACTGGTGCACCTGGAGTTTGCGCTGACGAACGGCTCCCTGCGCGACCCTGCAGGAAAGGAGGGGGTGGCCTCGCTCACTCTCAGCATGCTGTTGAGAGGGACGCAGAAGAGAAGCTCCCAGGAGTTTCACCGCGCCCTCGACAATATCGGCGGGGAAATCCATCTCGGGAAATACAAAGAGAGCCAGCGCATCTACGGAGTGTGCCTGAGCGATAAGCTGCCGGCCTTCCTCGATCTCGTGGAAGAGATGCTGGTGGAGCCGGCATTCCGGGAAGATGAGTTCGTGAAGATCCGGGATCAGATGCGCTCGAGCCTGCTTGACGAGCTCGGCTCCGACGATGAAATCGCCGACCGCCGCTTTCAGGAATATATGCTCTGGGGCAACTCCTATGGGCGCATGACGTCGGGAAGCTTGGAGAGCTTGGGAAACATCAGTGCCGGTGACTTGAAGACCTTCCACCAAAAGTATTTCCGAGCGGCGGATTTCGTTGTGGGCGCCTCCGGGGGCTTCGATAAAGCCAAGCTTGAGAAGCGCCTTAAGGCTCTGCTCGCTCGCCTGCCTCAGGATTCCTCTGGGCGTCTCGACGCCGAAGCACCCTCGTTTCGTGCGGGGAAAGCCCTGCTCCTGCTCGATAAGCCAAACCGCACCCAGGCGCAGATTTACGTGGGCTCCCCGGGCATCTCCTTCAGCCACAAAGATTACTTCGCCATGCTGATCGCCAATCACGTGTTCGGCGGCAGTTCTTTCAGCGCGCGTCTGATGAAGGAAGTGCGCGAGAAACGGGGCTGGAGCTATGGCTGCTACTCCTGGTACCGCTCCGGTAAGCAGCCGCTTTACTTCGGCATGCATGCGGTTCCCAGCAATAAGGACGCGCTTCCCGCGCTCAAGTTGATGCTACAGCTCTTCCAGCAGTATGGGCGCGAGGGCGTGACGAAGCAGGAGTTCGACTTCGCCAAGAAAAGTCTGGTGAGCCAAAGCGCCTTCCTGCAGGATGCGCTCCGAAAGCGGCTGGACCACAAAGTCACGGAGGCCGTGCTTGGGCTGCCAAAAGGTTTTTATGACGGCTACCAGCGCAAACTCGCGAGCCTCACCTATGCGCAGGTGCAAAAGGCGGTGAAAAAGCACGTGGATCCCACGCGCATCTTCGCCCTGGTGCTGGGAAGCGTGGACCAGCTGGGCGTAAATGATCAAGGCGCCAAGGGATTTTCGAAGGTTTGGATGAGGAAGTTCGATGAGCCGGCGATGGATCTGAGCGCCGCGAACCCCTATATTGTAGCCGGGCGCGGCGAGTCCCGTAAAGCGGAATCCCCCGTCGAGCTTTCGCGGATTCCGCGTAAGAAACTCGGCCATTAAGTCCCAAAAATCCACTTAGAATTCGCGGGGTCTTGGGCGCCCTTAATTTTGCGCTGTCCCTTCCTTCGCCTCCGAAAAGTGGCGTACAATTTTTAGTAGGAGGGTTCGTCTATGTCCAAGGAGCGGAAGAAGTCGAGCAGCTCAGAAGGAGCTAGGGTAGTGGTGCCGATGTTGCCGTTGCGGGAAGTGATCATCTTCCCCCATATGGTGGTGCCGCTGTTCGTGGGGCGGGAAAAATCCATCGCGGCGCTGGAAGCAGCGATCACGCATAAGCTGGATCTCTTCCTTTGCGCACAGAAAGACGCCTCCGTGGTGAATCCCGGACAAAGCGATCTTTATGAAATAGGCACGATGGGTACCATCATTCAGCTCGTGAAGTTGCCCGACAATACCGTGAAGGTGTTGGTCGAAGGCAAGCGCCGCGCGCGCATCGTCGACTACATCCCGAACGACCAGTTCATTCAGTGTGAAGTGCAGGAGCTGGGCAACCTCCAGGAAGATCCGGTTCGTCAGGAAGCTCTCCTCCGTGGCGTGAAGAACACCTTCGAAGAGTACGTGAAATTTAATAAGCGCATTCCGCCTGAAGTGGTGATGAACATCAACGGCATCCCCGAGCCTTCGCGGCTGGCAGATGTCGTTGTGGCGCACCTGACCCTGAAGATCGAGGAGAAGCAGAAAATCCTCGAGATCGTCGACACGGCGGAGCGTCTCGAACGCATTCTTTCCCTCATGCAGGGCGAGATCGAGATCCTCCAGGTGGAACGAAAAATCCGCTCGCGTGTGAAGAAGCAGATGGAGCGCAACCAGAAAGAGTACTACCTCAACGAGCAGATGAACGCGATCCAGAAGGAGCTCGGCGAGAAGGACGAATTCAAGGTGGAGCTGGCCGAGATCGAGAAAAAGATCGAGACCAAGAAGCTCTCCAAGGAAGCCCGCGACAAGGTGAACAAGGAATTCCGCAAGCTCAAGATGATGAGCCCGATGAGCGCGGAAGCCACGGTCGTGCGGAACTATATCGACTGGATCCTCACGCTACCGTGGGGCGAGTATACCGAGGACCACTGGGACCTCGACCATGCCGACGAAATTCTCAAAGAGGACCATTACGGCCTCGAAGAAGTGCGCGAACGTATTCTCGAATACTTAAGCGTGCGCACACTCACCAAGAATTCCAAGGGTTCGATCCTTTGCCTGGCCGGGCCTCCCGGCGTGGGTAAGACATCGCTCGCCCGTTCGATCGCCCGCGCGGTCGGGAAACACTTCGTGCGCGCCTCGCTTGGCGGCGTGCGCGACGAAGCCGAGATCCGCGGCCACCGCCGTACTTATGTGGGGGCGCTCCCCGGCAAGCTGATCCAGAGCCTGAAAAAGGCGGGATCGGCCAACCCGGTATTCCTCCTCGACGAGATCGACAAGATGAGCAACGACTTCCGCGGCGATCCCGCGAGTGCATTGCTCGAAGTATTGGATCCCGAGCAGAACGCTACCTTCATGGACCATTACCTCGAAGTCGAGTTCGACCTCTCGAAGGTGATGTTCATCCTCACGGCGAACTCGTTGCACCAGATTCCGCGTCCGCTGCTCGACCGGATGGAAGTGATCACCATCCCGGGCTACACCATGAACGAGAAGCGCCATATCGGGGAAAAATACCTGCTGCCCAAGCAGCTCGAGCTTCACGGCTTGGGCAAGGCCCAGCTCGTGGTTCCGGATGAGACGATGACGTCGCTGGTACTCGGCTATACGAGAGAGGCCGGCGTGCGGAACCTGGAGCGGGAGCTCGCGGGCCTCTGCCGCAAAGTGGCCCACCAGATCGTGCGCAAAATGGGCAAGGTAGGCCAGGCCGCCGCCCTCAAAGAAAGCAGCAAAAAATCCAAAAAAAGCAAAGAGAAGGCTTCGGACTTCCTGGGCGAGAAAGTTTCCGTTACGCCCAAGATGCTCGAAAAATTCCTGGGGCCTGCGAAGTACGAGATCTCGAAAACCGACGAGGCTTCCGAAATCGGCTTGGCCAACGGCCTGGCTTGGACGGAAACCGGCGGCGATCTCCTGCAGATCGAGGTGGCCGTGCTTCCGGGCAAAGGCAACCTCAAGATCACCGGCAAGCTCGGCGATGTGATGCAGGAGAGCGCGCAAGCGGCGATGAGCTACGTACGCCTACGCTCGGCGCTCTTGGGTCTCGCTCCCGACTTCTACGACAAGATCGACATCCACCTGCACGTGCCGGAGGGCGGAGTGCCCAAAGACGGCCCGTCAGCGGGGATCACGATGGCGACGGCCCTGACTTCGGCCTTTATGCGCGTTCCGGTAAAGCGGAACGTGGCGATGACGGGCGAGATCACGCTCCGGGGCCGAGTGCTGGCGATTGGTGGCTTGAAAGAGAAGCTGATTGCGGCTCGTCTGGGTGGCGCGAATACGGTGATCATCCCCAAGGAGAACGAGAAAGATCTCGTGAAGATCTCGAAAGAGATCCTCGAGGGGCTGGACATTCATCCCGTATCGCACGCGGATGAGGTGCTGCGCCTGGCGCTGGAGGTTCCGGATCCGGCCACCTTCATGAAGCCCAAAGACGTGCTCGAGGCGGAAAAGGCCCAGCAGGCCGAACTCGCCAAGAAAAAGACGAACGAGGGTAAGGGCGGAGTGCCCGGTACCCCCTACGGCGCGCATTAGAAACTAAGATTAATCTTCCTTAGAACCGGTAGGATTGCGGAGCTTGCGCTTACGGATGCGCACGTTCTTCGGAGTCACTTCCACGATCTCGTCGTCGCGGATCCACTCGAGGCAGCGCTCGAGCGTCATCTTGCGGGGAGTGGAAAGCGTAGTGGCCTCGTCAGTACCGGAAGCGCGCATATTTGTGAGCTTCTTGGAGCGGATGGCATTCACCCAAAGGTCGTTATCGCGGGCGTTCTCGCCGATCACCATGCCTTCGTACACTTCCACGCCAGCGCCGATGAACAGGGTGCCGCGCGGTTCAAGGTGGAACAAACCATACGGAACAGTATCGCCGGTACGATCGGCCACCATCGCGCCGTTCTGGCGCTCGGAGATATCGCCCTTGTAGGGCTCATAGCCATGAAAAATCGTGTTCAGGATACCGGTTCCGCGCGTGGCGGTGAGGAAGTGGGAGCGGATGCCGATCAGGCCGCGCGAGGGGATTTCGAAATCTAGTCGAACGCGGCCTGAGCCTTTGTTCACCATATTCGTCATCTTGCCTTTGCGGAGGCAGAGCATCTCATTGACGACCCCGAAATGCTCTTCGGGTAGATCGATGAAGGCTTTTTCGATCGGTTCGCTCAATACTCCGTCGACGGTTTGCAGTACGGCTTTGGGCTTACCTACGGCTACTTCAAAGCCTTCGCGGCGGATAGCTTCCACGATCACAGCGAGCTGAAGCTCACCGCGGCCCGACACTAGAAACTCGTCGGGCGAATTCGTCTGTTCCACGCGGATCGCGGGATTGCGGAGAGCTTCTTTTTTCAGCCGCTCCATTAGCTCACGGGAAAGCAGAACTTTGCCTTCGCGGCCAGCCATGGGAGAGGAGTTCACGAGGAACCCCATGTTCACTGCAGGAGGATCCACTTCGATGCGCTTTAGGATGGTTGTATTGTCGAGAGAGGCAATGGTGTCGCCGATCTCCACCTCTTCCACGCCGGCCAGGGCGGCGATGTCGCCGGCTTCCATGCGCTCGGCCTTCACCTGCTTCATGCCGTTATAGGTCATGAGTTCCTGGATGCGCGCTTGGGTGCGTTTGCCATTCCGGCCGTGAACGTAAACCGGCTGGCCCACCTTCACGCTGCCCTGCTGGATGCGGCCTACGCAGATACGGCCCAGAAAATCCGAGTGCGAAAGATTGCTTACTAACAAACCAAAGGGTTTATCTACGCTGTCTACCCGGGGCGGGGGAACGGTGTTTACGATGGTATCGAAAAGCGGCTCGAGCGTGCCCTTATACTCTAGAGCTTCTTTATGGTTCTCCGGGCGCTGGAAGGTGGCGAGGCCGTTACGAGCGATGCAGTACACCGTCTTGTAGTCCATCTGCTCTTCACCTGCGTCGAGGTCGATAAACAGATCAAAAATCTCGTTCTCCACTTCGGTGATCCGAGAGTCGGGACGGTCGATTTTGTTGATAACGACGATCACCTTGAGGCCGTGCTGGAGTGCTTTGTTCAATACAAAGCGGGTTTGGGGGAGCGGGCCTTCGGAAGCGTCCACGAGCAGCAGACAGCCGTCCACCATGGTCAGGATGCGCTCTACTTCGCCTCCGAAATCGGCGTGGCCGGGGGTATCTACGATATTTACCTTAGTGCCCTTCCAGTTGAAGGAAGCGTTCTTCGCCTCGATCGTGATCCCGCGCTCACGCTCCTGGTCCATGCTGTCCATCATCCGCTCGACGGTGGCCTCGTTGTCGCGGAATACCCCGGACTGCTTGAGCAGCTGGTCTACGAGCGTGGTTTTACCGTGGTCTACGTGGGCGATGATGGCGATATTGCGGATGTTCATAGGGAGCCAGACATATAGCTGGTTTTAGGGGGTTCGGCTACCAGAAGCTTGTTTGAAATCGATTATTTAGCGCAGTATAAAGGATGCCTATGGACGTGAATGGGGGAAATCTCAGCTTTGACTGGCTGGAGCCAAAGAAAGGCTCTGAAGGCCTGTCTTGGAGCGGCTTCGGCGAGATCAAGCCGGAAGGCGAGCTGAGGCGGGCTTGGTCGATTTCCGAAAAATGCGAGCTCGAGGCACCCCGGTCAACCGGCCATCTCTACTTCACTTTTGTCGTGCCCCAGGCGGGCACTACCGTGGAAGTTTTGGTGGGAGACAAAATCCTGAGCACCAGGACAAGTGCATTTGCCTGGCAGGAAGTTTCCGGCAAGGTGGAATGCGGCCCGGGGCTGGGTGTGAGCTTCATCACCGACTGCTGGAATGGTAAGCCGGATTTCTTTCTGCCCTCCGACCACGGCGCCATGGCGCTCTACTTCAAGACGCTGAAGTTTGCGCCCCTTTCTTCCACAAAACTTCCGGTGCAATCGAAAAAGATCTGCACCCAGCCGTTCATGCGCATGGAAGTGTACTCCCCGAACTTCGTTCCCTGCTGCAGCTGGTGGCTCAAAGAGGAGCTCGCCTTCGAAGGAAATGAGGGCGAGCTTTGGAATAGCGGGGCGGCGCAGGCCTTGAGGAAGTCGGTGCTGGAAGGCACCTACGAATTCTGCCGCATGGATGTCTGCAATGCGACTCTCGTCGAGAAAGAGGAGCTGCTTGGCCCGGATTCCTCTCTCTCTCCCAAAAACCGCGAAGCTGTCGCGCAAAACAAGACCGAGCTGCCCGATGGCCCGGGAGAAGTCACCCTGATTTCGGATTCACGCTGCAATCTGGCCTGTCCGAGCTGCCGCAAGGGCCACATCACCGACTTGAGCGCGCGCGACCAGAGCCACCTGGCCGAAACCGATAGGCTGATGGAGAAATACGGGGATTCGATCGAGCATGTGACTCTTGCCACGAATGGCGAGGTTTTTTTCAGCCCCTACCTGCGCAATAAAGTGAAGGAGGCCGGCCGCAATCCCAAGCTCAAGGGATTTACCGTGCACTCCAACGGGCTGCTCTTCGACGAAAAATCCTTCGATCAGCTGAAGCCTGGAAGCGAGAAGATCAGCAGGGTGGTGATCTCCGTGGACGCGGGCGATGCTTCCACCTACCAAAAGGTGCGCGGAGGCGATTGGAACCGCCTGACGAAAAACCTGCGGTGGCTGAGCGAGAAGCGGGCGGCCGGAGACTTCAGCGAAATTTCGCTCGCCTTTGTTGTGCAAAAAGAAAATTTCCGTTCGTTGCCGGACTTCTTATCGCTGGCCGAGAACTTGCGCGTGGATCACGTGCGCCTTTCGCGGGTGCTGCCATGGACAGAGGCGGGCTTTGTATTCGCCGAACAGAACATTTTCGCGCCCGAGCATACGGATCACGGCGAGTTCCAGGCGCTCTGGGCAAGCTGCAGCTCCAAGTCCTGGCCGTTCCGCTTGTGGTCGAGCTTCGAAGGCCAGGCCTAGTTAATCTTTCCAAAACAATTTCAATGGATTTACGCATCGAGTCGGAAAGCGAAAAGTTCGGGAGCCGTTGACGGTTGTAGCTGCGGTTGGTATCACCAACCATCCATTCCAACTGATGGGCGCTTAGCTCAGTTGGCAGAGCGCCACCCTTACAAGGTGGATGTCGTAGGTTCGACCCCTACAGCGCCCACCATACTTCCACAAATACCCCGAATATTTCGTTCGCTTCGTCGCTGCCTCGTCTCGGGGTAAATGGAAGTATGGACCGGGTAGAGAAGCGGAAGAAGTGGTCCCCTGGAATTACAGTGTAAAAACAGGCCTACTTGTCAGTTGAAAAACCCTGATGGTAAAGATTCTCCCAGCCGGTCACTTTCCTCAACGAATCAACTAGGTGCCTATCTCATGAAAAACACGAAACGAGCATTCACAGCGCTTCTATTCTCTCTCCTTTCTTTTTCCGCCATGGCTGGAGAAGGCTTCTTCTCGCCTGGGCAAATTTCTCTGCCATTTTCCGTGAGCTCTGTACGGCCCGCTGCTTTGCTGGTGGAGGAATTGAAGTCTGGAAAGCAGTCCCACATCGGAAATGCCTTTTTCGTGTCAGAAGGCGGATACGTTCTTACGAACTTCCACATCGCCCGCTCTTGTCTCGCTGTCCATAGGCGGATGATCGAGCAAAAGTACGGCACGCTCACCAACCTTTTCCGCAAAGGTTTCCTGGCGGAAACGATGGACGGCATCTCCTGCCCGAACCTGGTGATGAAAAACAATAGAGGGGAATCCCTGGCCGTGACTCTCGTTGCTTTCCCGCCCATCGCTGAGCAGCCTGAGGTGGATACGCCCCAGGAGCAGGATGGCCCGACCTACGACTTCGCCATTCTGAAAGTCGCTTTACCCGAAGGAGCGAGGCCAGAGGCATGGCTGCAGATCACTGCCGGGGTGAAAGAGGCTTATAACGAGGGAAGCGACGTTTATTTTGTGGGGTACCCGGCAAGCACCATTAGAGCGGAGAACTCCAAGCTCATCCAGGAAGGCAAATATAGCGATGTCGCCACCGGCGACTATCGCATCTCCCTGGGAAAAGTACTGCCGGTGCTAAGTGACTATTTCTACCAGCCCAACAAAGACGTGTTTCTTTATACTTCGACTGACGGAGGCCCGGGCTCCAGTGGAAGCGCGCTTCTGTCGGGTTCAGGCGAGCTTATCGCGCTGATCCTGGGATCTGGCAACGCGAATAGCACTTTCGCCAGGGGCTGCAGCATGCGGGTGAAGTACTGCGAGGGTGGGGTTTCGCTCTATCTCAAGAGCAGCCATATCGCGGATGTGCTTTTCAAAAACTATCCGGACCTAGCCAGGATTCTGGTTCGACCCTGACTCTCATTTCAATTTCTGAATCAGCCCCGGAAGCCACTTTTGGATCGGTTCCGGAATAAATCCATATTCCCGCATTTTCCTGGTGTTCATATACCAGTCGGCTTCAGCGCCGAAGGGTGAGGGCTGTCCGTCTTGTTCCCTGGCCGCGATTTTTGCGTATTTACCCAATGCGCATTCTATTTCATGAATCAGCTCTTTGAGGGCAATCGGCTCCGCCGCACAGCAGTTCACCGGGCCCAGAAACGGGCGATCAGCCAGAGCCAATAAAAACTTCGCGGCGTCGCTGGATTGGATGAAGGAGATTTTGGCGTCGAGATTGGGAAAGAAGATGGGCTGGCCCGCCTGGATCCATTTCACGTGCTTTTTCAGGCGCTCGGTATAGTCGTCTTCGCCCAGTACGATGGGAAATCGCACTGCAGTCGTCGGAAATGCGTTCGTTTGGAAGAACGTTGCTTCCGCCTGCCGCTTTGCCTCTCCATAATCTTTGTCGCTGGCAATGGGCGATGCGAATTTATGAGATTTGGGATCAAAGGAGCACTCAAGGATGTCGTTCCCGGGTGGGTACACCGATTGAGACGAGATAAACACGTAGTGATTCGTTTTACCCTCGAAGGCCTCACAGGCGCCCTTCGCTTCCAAGGCGTCGTAGCAGATAAGATCGTAAACGACGTCCCACTTCTGGTTGGCAAGATCCGGGTGAGCCTTCGAGATGTTTTTTCGGTCCATGCGGATACGCTGTACGCGATCGCCGAACTCATCCGGCCTCTGCCCGCGATTCAACACGGTTACCTTCGCGCCGCGCTGAAGAAGGAGGGATACGAGCTGTTTTCCGAAGTATCGGTTGCCGCCGAGGACGAGTGCCTTCATGGCCCTTACATCTTCATCAGCATTGCGAAGATTTCCACCATCTGCGCCCGCTCCACGCTGTATTTCTTGGGGCCAAGCAGGTAGCGGCGCACGATATAATCCCAGACATCGTCGTTGGGAAGTTTACGATAGGCCAAGATGAAGTTGAATATGGCCTCGTGGTCTTTGGGATTTTTGTGACCCTGGGCGCTCGCCTTGTCGGCGATAAATGGGCGGAAAATCGGGAAGGCTCTGTCTCCCTCGACGTTCACGAGCAATCCGTCGCGGTTGCCGTCGAAACGGGTGTAGATCATCTCCACGTAGTAGGAAATCATCACGATGGATTTTGAATCCTCGATGGTTACATAGTCGGTGATCGACTGCCCAGACCTGGCAATGCCCATGATCAGCTGGAAGATCGCCTGGCGCTGCGCCGTGGTTTGCTTGGCCATGTACTCTTGCAGGCCCGGCACCTGGCTCAGGATGGTGGTGTAAAGCTCAGCGAATTTTTCGCTATAGCAGGCGGAGAGAATCAGAGGGTTACCCTTGGCGTCGGTTCCGTTGTCGGGGCAGGCGGCCGCCACGAGCGCGTGCACGTGCTTGCCGTTCTCAATGGTGGAAAGAAGGATCGCTTCGAACTCGATCGCCTCGTTCATGGTCAGGCCTTTATCCCCGTCGGAGGAAGGCAGAAACATGCTCGCCTCCGACAGGCGCTTGGCGATACTCGGCTTCAGAGTCTCATCCACCAGGCCTGTTTCGATCAGGATGGGGAAAAGGTCTTCGGTAAATGCATTCAGCTGCGCTTCCGAGATCTTATTCGTACGCGGATCACCATACCCGTGGATCAGCAGGCGATCGAGCGCGCGCAGCAGCTGGGTTTTGGAAACGTGGTCATATGGGAAGCTCCGGTAAGTGCCGTCTTTCGGAATCGTTACACCGAAGTTTCCGTAGCTGAATACTGCCTTTACCCCGCGTGGAGTGCTCTTCACGGCCTCCACCGCCTCCATCGACAGGGCGTTCCCCAATAGCGTGCTTTTGAGAAGTTCTGTGGAGGCGACGCTTTCGATCTCCTCCCGGCTCATGGATCCCGTGAGGAAGGAGTTCCCGAACTTCGTCCGATAAAGCGCTTCGGTGGCGCGCAATCCCTCGAACATGAATCGCATATTCTCGCTGAAGTTATTCAGGCTGTCTTTGGTGATGGCAAAGCGGTTCGGGTCGCCATTGCCAAGCAGCTTTCCGAACACCATCCGCA
>DATBTF010000051.1:0-57078 GCA_036559405.1 Bdellovibrionota bacterium | reverse complement strand
TGTGGGCGGCGGTGTTTTTCGTGGGCTTCACCTTCGCCAGCCAGCTTCCGATCGGCTATCAGACGCGCTACGTATCCACCGCCTATCCTGCCCTCGCGCTGGCCGCGGCGCCCGTGCTGAGGCAAAAGGTGCGCTGGGATGCGGCTGGCTTCGTATGCGTGCTTCTGCTCCTTTGGGGCTTCGCCAACGGGCTCTGCTACGGAATGTTCTATACAACTGAGAAGATTGACCTCGATCTGAACGCTCTGGAGATGCTCCAGTACAAAATGAAATAAGTTTGATCATGAAGCAGCCGCGGCCAAATGCCGCGAGTGGATTGCTTTTTCTGCGGCAACCGGGCTAAGGCGGTAAACTTCCAAATGGGAAGGGGCCGTGAGGCCATTCGTGGAGGCTGCATGAGCGGAGCAGAGAGCAAGAGGAGCCGTGTTGTGGTTTGGGCGGTGGACCCTTTTGAAGAGGGGAGCCATCCGCTTGCGTCCAGCGTAAGGGAGCTCGCGCATTGGGCAGAACGTTCCGGTCTCGAACTCCTTCCCACACACATCGTGGCTCAGCCGGAGAAGGCAGCCGAGGCGGGCAGGGTCCCGCTGGTGCCCGAAATCGAGCGCGCCGTCTCGCGCTATCTGAAGCGCTACCATCTGGGAAAGGAGCCGCGCACGGCGGTCATAGTCAGTGAAACCGGCACCCGCGCCTCCGCGGTGCAGGCCGTTCTCGATCTGGCGGAAAAGGAAAGGGCCGAGTGGATCGTGGTTTCCTCGCATGGACGAACCGGGATAACGCGCTTGGTAAGCGGAAGTTTCGCGGAGCTTCTGCTGCGGGAAAGTCCCATTCCCGTACTTTTTCTCCCCCGCTATGCCGTGCCCCGTGCAGCTGCCAAGCGGAAGACCGCGCTTTTCCCCACGGATTTTTCTGCAGCGGCGCAGGAAGCCCTGGATGCGTTCCTGCCCTCAGCCGAGGCGCAGCGCTATGAGGTGCTGGTTTTCCACGCCCTCACAGTACCAGTGCCTTCCGCTGACTTGAGCTTGGGCGGCGGCATCCTGCCGGCCAATTTCCCTGACGATCAAGAAGCCTGGGCGAGACGGCGGGGTGCGGAGACCGTGAGACGGATCCAGAGCAGGGGAGTGCGCGCGCGCTTCATGCTGGAGAAAGGAATCATGGTTGCGCTGGTGGGGAGGGCGGTGCTCGACACCGCCCGCAGGGAAGGAGTGCGACTGATCGCTATGCCTTCCCTCAGCGGCCCGTTCACGCGCCTGGTGGCCGGAAGCGTGGCCCAGGACGTGGTACGCGCCGGCCTCTATCCCGTTTGGGTATACGGCCCCCGCGCCCTGAGCGGCGTGCGCGGGCGCGCAGCGTAATCGACGAGAAATACGTGAATCCATTGCCTTTGTGACGCTCCCACATTACCTTCTGGTGGCAATATGCCCGCCACCTCCGCGAAAACTTTCTGGCCACGCCTGAGCGCCTTTTTGCAGTACCGCAGTGGGGCCGTGACCGGCGGATTTTTCCTGCTGGCGCTCGTCGGCTGTTTTTACTCCTTCCTGCTTTATAAAAACCTGCGCACCGATCTCGAAGAGCTCCTTCCGGAAAGCGCACCCAGCGTGCAGGACTTGCGCAAGGCCGCGCACCGGTTTTCCGGCATGAACCACCTGGAGGTGGTGATCGAAACCGCCGACAGCAAGGCCGGCGAAAGATTCCAGATCGATGTGGCGAAACGGCTGAGTGAGCTTCCGCCTGAAATCGTGGCTCAGGTGAAGGAGAGCGTGCGCGAAGAGCGGCGCTTCTTCGAGAAATACCGCGCCTACTTCGTGGACCTCGCCGATATGGAAGAGGTTTACGCCAAAGCCAAAGCCAAGCTGAAGAGCGAAACCAAGAAGATGTTCGACCTCGGTCTCGATGACGAAGAGGAGAAAACGGAAACCAAGAAGCTCGGCCTGCCGATCCAGAAGCTGCGGAAGAAGTACGACGACAAAAAGGGCGTGCTCGACCGTTTCCCCGACGACTATTTCCAGAACAACGAGGGCCGCACCCGGGTGGTGCTCGCCTTCCTGCCCGGCAAGGTTACCGACGTGGGCGGCAACCAGCGCCTCTCGGAGGCGGCGGAGAAAATCGTTCGCGAGCTCGACCCCTCCAAATACGCGCCGGACATGCGCGTGGGCCTGGGCGGGGACGTGCAGAACGTCGTGGAAGAGAACCGCGAGCTTGTAAAGGATCTCGTCAAGAGCTTCGTGGTCGTCACGATCCTTGTGACTATGGTGCTTTGGATGTTCTTCGGCACCTTTTCCAGCGTGGGCGCGCTCTCTTTCACTCTCTTCGTGGGCGTTTCGGTAACTTTCGGCCTCAGCTATTTCCTGGTGGGATACCTCAACGCCAACACCGCATTTCTCGGCTCGATCGTGATCGGAAATGGTATCAACTTCCCCATCATCCTGCTCGCCCGCTATGCAGAACTTCGGCGCAAGCGGGTGGAAAGCGGATCGGCCATGGCCAGGTCCATGGAAGACACCTGGAAGCCCACGCTCGCGGCGGCCCTCGCGGCGGGAGTGTCGTACGGCTCGCTCGCGCTCACCGACTTCCGCGGCTTCAGCCAGTTCGGCGTGATCGGCGCCATCGGCATGGCCAGCTGCTGGCTCGTCTCCTACCTCACGCTCCCCGCGGCGGTGCTGCTGCTGGAACGCTGGGGCTGGATGCGGGTGCAGAATTCGGAGCATGAGAAACATGGCCCAGTGGCCAGGCTCGCCCCGCTCGCGGTCAAATACCACCGCGCGCTTGCGATCGGGACGATCTTGCTTTCAGCCATTTCCCTTTGGGGTGCCTCCCACCTTTCCCGCCGCACCATCGAGAGCGATCTCTCGAAGCTCCGGAACAAAGAGAGCATGGAGCACGGCTCGGGTTTTTGGGGAAAGAAAACCGATCTCATCTTCGGCCGCGGTCTTACGCCCACGATTGTTCTTACGGACGCCGCCGCCGACACCGCCAAGCTGCTGGGGGAGCTGAAGGTGATCCAGGCAAGGGAGAAAGAGAGCTCCCCCTTTGCCTCCCTATCCGTGGTCGATGATGTTTATCCCGCGAACCAGGCGCGCAAGTATGAGCTGATGGGCGACCTCAACCGCCTGCTCACGCCCAAGGTGCGCTCCACCCTCAGCGCCCAGGAGGCGTCCCTGGTGCGCGATTTCCTCCCGAATCCTCCGCCGCTGCCGTTTCGTATGGAGGAACTGCCGCCTGCCATTCTGAAGGGCTACCAGGAAACCGACGGCCGCCTGGGGACCGTGCTCCAGGTTTACCCGCGCCTGAATCCCCAGGGCAGCGGGGAAGAGGCGCATGGCACCTGGAATGGCGAAGAGGTGATCCGCTATACCGCGCTTCTGCGGGAGGCGATCGGGAGGAGCGGAGTGCAGGCCGTGATCCTCGGACAGAATCCGATCTCGGCCGATATGCTGGAGGCAATCGAGCAGGACGGGCCCAAAGCCACTCTCTTCGCCTTCGCGGCGGTTGCCTTGCTCGTGATCGTGCTCTTCCCCCGCTGGAGGCAGGCGGCGCCCATGCTGCTTAGCTTGCTGCTCGGGGTGCTTTGGATGGTGGGTGCGATCGGTGCCTTCGGCTGGAAGATCAACTTTCTGAACTTCATCGCCCTGCCAATCACCTTCGGCATCGGCGTGGACTATTCCGTCAACATCTTCGGCCGGCTCTACGGCGGAAAAAACAAGAGTGATGCCGGCAGTGAAGATGTGGTTCAGGTGATCCGCGAAACGGGGAGCGCCGTGGTGCTCTGCTCGCTCACCACCACGATTGGTTACGGCTCGCTGCTGATGAGCGGGAGCCAGGCCTTCGTGAGCTTCGGGAAGCTGGCTGTTACGGGCGAGATCACTTGTATTGCCGCAGCCATCCTCAGCCTGCCAAGTCTTTGGCTGATCCTCCAGCGGCAACGTGAAAAACGCCGTTCCTCAGTGACAGCTTAGGCACGAGCAGGGGGCAAAAGCGGAACTGCTGTCCCCTTTCGTAGAGCTTTCGCCCCGAATTCAGCGACATTTTCTCCAAAATCACCGGTACGCGGATTGCAGTCCCTGTGTGACGGAGGAAAAGTGGCAGAACTGAGAATCGTAAGATCGAATCGCGCTTTCTCCATGAACCGTATGAGCCTTCTGGCGTGCATACCGGAAGGTAAAGGGAGGAAAGCCGCATGAAGAAACAAACGATCACTGAAAGGATCGTCAGAAACATCAACCAAGCGTTGGAAGCAATTCCGCGCGTTTTGCACAGTGAAGGAAGAAGAACTATGGGTACAATACGCAGATCAGCAGGACGTCGTGTCTCAAGAACAAAAAGGCGTGCCGCACGGCCCGCAAGGCGCGCCGCACGCGGCGTTAAGCGTGGAGCACGCAGGGCGGTAAGGCGTGCAGGCCGAGGCGTGAAACGCGCTGCCCGCAGCACGGTGAGAAAAGCCACCCGCCGCAGCCCGGTGCGCAGAGCGCGCCGCACGCGCCGCCGGGAGGCTCGCGTGGCCTATATCGCTCCGATGGCGAATGCCGCTTAAGAGAGTGATGAGCTGACTAGAAACCGCCGCACGGGCATCCCGCGCGGCGGTTGTTTTTTGCCCGTTTCTACTGGCGAGCCGCGGAATTCGTGCTGGTCGCACTCGACGAGGATTTCGTCGCTGTATTAGTCACGGTCTTGGTCATGTTGACTACGGCGGTGGCGGTAGTGGTCACCGTCACGTTTGTCACGGTGCTTTTGTTACCGCCGCTGGCGAGGTAAGCGCGCAGAGCTTCGTTCTCTTCCTCGAGCGCCTCGGCTTTATCGTCCTCGTCTCCGCAGGAAGTGGCGCCGATGAAAATGATGGTGAAAAGAAGGATGAGTGGGGTGAGCTTCTTCACGAGCAGATCTCCTGATTTCCGATACCTATCTACTGTATCGTCCCCACTACAGTTTCTCTAAAGTGAATAAAGCCCATAAAATCGGCTGGTTACCCGGAAATCCTCACGCCTCCGTGTAGGGCGGGAAAATAAAAGTTATTGTCTTTCATGGGGGTTCTTACCGGGCAGCCCCTGCTCCCCAACTAGATTGGGCCCTAAGCTATCGATAGCACAGGGAAAGTCTGTTCAAGTGCTTGGGCGCTAAGGTACGATAAAGCAAATAGGGAGAAATTCGGGGGTTCCAATGAAGACGCTACTTTTTACTGCCTTGGTTCTGCTGTACGGGACTTCGGCCTACGCCGCGGGATGTCCACGGGCGGGAGAATTTAACAAGCTCAGCAAGAGCATGAACAGCTATGCACCGCCGGCTCCGAGCCAGCAGACAAGCGGCACGGGCAATCAGTCCGGCGATATGAGCATGTCGAGCGGCAATAACACCTCTGGCTTGGCGGCAGCCGGCCAGTGTACCGCGGCTCTCGGCGGATTCGACGGCCAATACAACGGCATGGAAAGCGACATCAATAGCGATCCCAACTGCAGCAAAGAGCAGAAGCAGTTTAAAAAAGATAAAACGGCGCTGGCGGAGAAACAGAAGCAATGCGCAGCCGCGGCGGGCGCTCTTGGCGACCAAAAAGGCAAAAATGACGACAATAAAAAGAAAATGGGCGAAGGCGGCGGCGGGCCGCCTCCCCAGATCCCGCCTCCTCCGAAAAAGGAAGAGAAGCCCAAAGAGCCTGACCACAAAGCGGAGAACCTGCAGTGCAAGGCCACGGCTGCGCGAACCAGGAGATCCGCCCAGACGACCTGCACCACCACGAAGGACAGGCAGTGCAATCTCACCTGCGAGACCTCCAATCCGATCCATCCTGTGCTGACCACGTCAGACCGGATCCCGATCCAGAAAAAGATCGACGACTGCAAGACCACGTGCACGGAATCTGAAGAGCACTGTAAGAAGGATGCCGAACAGGCAGAGGGCGATGAGTCGAAGATCTGCGACGCCCAGTATCCTACCGGCGGTTCGGCCAAATAGTCTTTCCACCGGCTGATCCGGTGAACGAACGCCCGCCTTCCGCTACTGCGGCAGGGCGGGCGATTTTTCTTCCGCTTTCTTGAGATCGAGGGAGCGGTGGAGTTTGCCCTCACGCACCTCGAAGATCATGTCGCAGTCCGCGACCGTGCCTAAGCGGTGGGCGATGATCAGCATCGTCACATTCTTGCAGCTCTCGCGCACCACCTCCTGCACCAGGCTGTCGGTCTGCACGTCCACGGAGGCCGTGGCCTCGTCCATCACGATCACCTTGGCCTGCGCGAGCAGGGCGCGGGCCAGGCAGAGCAGCTGGCGCTGCCCCTGGCTGAAGTTGCCGCCGTTTTCCTGCACCGAGGCCTGCAGGCCGCCAGCGAGCGAGCGCACGAAGGGCTCGAGCCTCGCCTTGCGAAGTGCGTCCCAGACATCCTCGTCGGTATACTCGCTATAGCGGTCGAGGTTCGAGCGCAGCGTTCCGAGGAACAGAGTGGGATCCTGGGGAATGATGGCCAGGCTCCGCCTCAGCCGCTCCAGACTCACCTGGGCGATGTTCACCCCGTCAATGCGGATCTCCCCGCTCTCGAGCTCCATGCAGCGAAAGAGCGACTGCAGGAGCGTGCTTTTGCCCGAGCCCGTGCGCCCGATCACGCCCACGCGCGAGCCGGCGGGAACCCTGAAAGAAATTCCTTTTAGTACAGGAGGCAGGTGAGGCGCATAGCGCGCGATCACGCGGTCGAATACCACCTCGCCCTGGGAGGGCCATTGCTGTCCCACATCGGCGGGCGGCGTGGAGAAAATCTCCACCTCCGATTCCAGCGAGCCGTAGTACTTCAGGCGCTCCACGGACGTCATGCGCGCTTCCACGTCAGCAAACACGCGCACGGCGGAGTTCAGCGACTCCCAAAGTGCGAGGGCGTAAACCATCACGAGCCCGGCCACTCCGGGGCTGATCCAGCCATGGTAGGCATAAAAGACCACGCCGAGCGCGGTGCCCGTGGAGACCATGGCGCCGAGCACGGGGATGCGGCTCGAGAACCAGCGATTCAGCAAATAGTGGCCGTGAAACATCCGTTGGGAATGCGCCAGGCGGTCAAAAAAGCCTTCCAGAAAAACGGAAGTCTTCCCGTAGCTGCGGATCACCACCATCCCCTGGAGGGTCTCCTTGAAGTGGGCGAAGCGGGGCGAACGGCTGATCGAGTCGAGCCGTTTGGCTTCGCGGGCGGGGATGCGGTAATCCCGCTGCACGAGATAGTAGAGCCAGAGCACGGGCACCACCACTGCCGCCATCAGAGGCAGCACGCCGAGGATGAGCGTCAGCGCGACCCCGATGTTCACCAGGCAACGCACGGTACTGTCGAAGCTCCACTGCAGCTGGATGTCCACTGCCTCGGTGTCGCGCGAAAACCGCAGCAACACCCGGCCGATCGGGGTGGAGTCGAAAAAGCGGAGGGGCGCCCGCAGAATCGATCCCAGCATCAGGTCGTGCAGGTCGCGGCCTGCGGCGATGCCACGCTCGAGCCAGAGCAGCCGGCTTGCCAGTACTCCCGCGATTGTGAGCAGGCCTAGCAGGCCATAGACGACGATCGACGACTTCGTCCCCGCCGCCAGAGAATGCAGGAAGCCGTTCCCCACGATTTTTCCGCTCTGCAGGTTGGACGAGAGCGCGAGCCAGCCCTTCTGCAATAGTGGAAGAGCCGAGGCCGAGATCGTCGCGGCAATCAGCAACGGGATGGTAACCGCGCGCCTAAAGGGCGTGAGCCCTCCCAGCGCCTTCACGTAGTCGAGGTATACGGTGCCCTTCACAGCACCGATTGCGCGGTCTTCGTCTTGTGTCACACGCACTTCGTCTTTCCTGGTGGGCTGGAGCACAATTCCGGAAGACTCCTTGGGAGCGGCCGCCATCAGCGAGCTGCCGTGATCGGCTTTGGCCGAGTCGGCGTAGAAGGCGCGGAACTCGGGCAGGGTTTCGAGCAAATGCGCGAGCGTGCCCATGCCGCGAATAGCGCCTTCCACGAGAAATACGACCTTATCGAAGCGGGCGAGGTGGGCCAGGCGGTGGGTGACTACTACCCGCGTGATACCTTTCCACTGCCCGAACAGCAGGCGCTCGGCGAGCTCCTCCTCGGTGCGCGCGTCCACGGCTGAAAGCGGATCGTCGAGCAACACCAGCGTGGGCTCGTGCATGACTGCGCGGGCGAGGCTTACCCTTTGTTTTTGCCCGCCCGAAAGGTTCACGCCTTTCTCGCCGATTTCGGTGAAGAGACCGGCCGGCAGCTGGGGAAGATCTTCTTCCAGACACGAAACACGTAGCGCCGTGGCCAGCTTTTCCTCGTTCTCGGCTCCTCCGAACACGAGGTTCTCCCGCAGGCTGCCGTTCACGATGAAGGCCTCCTGGGGCACGTATGCGATCCGCGGCACCACGGTCTTGCGGCGCAGGTCGAGGTAGGAAAGTCCGCCCTCACGGAATGGCAGCTCACGCAGCAGGGCCTGGAGCACGGTGCTCTTGCCCGCGCCTACGGGCCCCACGATGGCCACGCTCTCGCCCGGCAGCAGGCTGAGCGAAACTTTCTCCAGGGTGGCGCGCGGCTGCCCCTCGAATTGAACGGATACGGCTTCAAGCTCGATTCCCGGCAGTGCGTTTTCCCCGCTCTCCTCCGCCAGGGCCTGGGGAAGCCTTTCTCTTCTCAGAAAGTCGCAGATACGGCCCGCGCCCACGAACGCGTTGGCGAGCCTCGCAATCGATTCCGAAAGATGCCCGAAAGGCTCCTCGAGCAGCGCGAAGATCGATACGCAGGTGAAGGCGAGCGCCGGCGTGAGCGTAAAGCCACGGTATACGTGGAAGGCCAGCGAAGCGAAGAGCACCACGGTGGAGACCGTGACATAGCTCAGAGTGGCGAAGGCCTCCGCCTGCGCCATCCGCTTGCGCGCGCGTAGCTCGTTCGAGCGCACTTCTCCCACCTCACGCTTTACGCTGCGTTCCCAGGCGAAGTATTTCACCACGCGGATGCCGTTCAGCACCTGCGACATCAACGTCACGCGCCGGTCACGGTGCTTCATCAGCTCGGTATCGAGATTCGAGAACGAGCGTGCCACATTCTTGGTGATCGGGACGAGTAGCAGTAGGAGCGTGAGCGAAACGAAGGCCGTGCTCCCCAGATACCAGAACAAAAGCGAGCAGGCGCCGATGATGGTGATGAAAGAGATCTGCAGATCCCCGAAGATGAGACCGATGTCGCTGGCGGCTTCGCAGTCGGTGCCCATATGGTTCACCACATCACCCAGCTGCGTCTGCGCGCGCGCCTTCTGCGAGAGGAAGAGGCTGTGCTTATAGATCAGCCGGTTCAGGGCGTTCGTAAACACCTGATAGGTACTTAGAATCTGCAGGAAATAGTGCTGGACGCAAAGGCTTGCCGTGAGAGCCACGGCGCCCATGGCGCACGCCAGGCCGATCGCTGCACCGAGGTTGGCCCGCACGGTGAGATCGGTGGACAGGCGCGCGATGAAGGAGTTCACCAGCACCGGTTTCACCAGGCTCAGCAGGCAATAGGCGAGGTTCAGCCCGAAGGCGGGCAGCACCAGCGCTTGCCCGTTCTTGAGCATGCTCCAGACCATCGGCCGCGAGCCGGAGAGGTTCAGGGCGTTCTCGTCGAACGGAAGCTGGCGCGGGTCGATCAGGCGGGGGAGGGCAGGCATGTCCTCCGGCTGCAGGATTTTGGTCCGTGCCAGTAAAACCACTTTTTTGACGTCGGTGAACATCAGCCGACGGAAAAAATTCATCATAAAAAACCTAAACAAGCTCTTGTTCCAGGAACAAGGGGCGGAAAATTAAAAATTTGTGTGTGTGGGAAGCGGTTTCAGCTTCGCGGGTAACGATCGATCGCGTCGACGATAGAAAGGGCCCGCTTTGCGGTAAGTTCATTCGAGAAAATGTTCATCATGAATGTCCCCTTTCTTCCCATGCGGGATGGAATTTAGTGCGTTTGATATTTGTAACATGGGATGCGGGAGATAGGGAGGGCGTTCGTAATTTTATTTTTCTTTCAGCTTCTGCTGTAAGAGCGCGAGCTTTTTCTCCCCAATCGACGGATAGAGGGTTTTGAGTTCTTTGAGTTCCTTCGTCTTTGCCCGCACATAGAATATGTCGCGGTCCAGCTCGTCCATTTTAGCCAGATCTTCCGTGAGGCCGGGCACGCATGCGAAGGCGGCTTCGCGGTTGCTCTTGTCAGGTATGCGATCGGCCCGCCTTACACGGGGCGGAATTTTCCCCGTCTTCACGCCTTTGCCCTGAAAATCTTTGGGAGCATAGACCTTGGGATTCACCTCTACCTGAAGGCCCTCTTCTGCAATGGAAAGTAAGGGCAAGAGCAGCAGGACTAGAAATTTTCTCATCGTTTCCTCACTACGGTGGTGCCTTCGATCCAATGGAAGGGGATCGCCTTGCGGGAAAGCGTGCTTTCGACGTCCATCGCTTCCCCCTGCGCCACGGTGTCTTCTCCCTTGAGAAAAAACAGCGGCGCGTACAAACGGTAGAACTCTTTCTGCAGTCCGGGATTGGCTTTGCCCAGGAGATCGTAGCCCTGGTTGAAGGCATTTACGAACTCCACGCGGCTCATGGTGCCGTCGAGCTTGGGCATTTCGCCGATTCCCTCATGATTGAGGCTGGCGTTCATATCGCGGATCTCCCGCTCGTAGTAGGTGGAGAAGTTGTGCTGCACGTTCCACCAGTAGATCAGGCGGATCACCAGCTCACGCATGGTCACGCGGAAACGTTCGGCCAGTTTCTTTTCTTCCTGCGGCAGGCTTTTGGCGTCTTCCGCGGGACAGGCCCCCTGGAGCGCGTTGTAAAAGGCACGCAGGTTTCCGCCCCCGTCGGTGGTCGGGTCGCGGTAGGGGTCGCGCAGCGACCAGTAGTCCTCGAGCTTTTTTTTCTGCAGAAAGAGATCTTCCCACTGCTTGTCGCAGTCGTGGGTGAAGGTGTCCGGCTGGCCTTCCACCATCTGGAAGCAGTAATCCGCCACGCCGGGATGGTCTTTGGTGGTGAAGGTCTTGAGGCTCTTGAAAACCGAATCCACATAAGCCGGGTCGAGCGGCCTGCCCGCCTTGGCCATTTCCCCGTCGAGCTTCCGGCCGGTGCTGAGGGTCTGGCGGATGAAGTCGGAGGAGGTGGGGTCAAGGCGGCTCGGCGCGCGCAGGCCGAAGCCGGCAAGCATGCTGGCTCCGGGGAACAGATCGTAGCGCCACACTTTGTGGTTGGGCGCGGTGAGGTTGTAGCAGCCGAGCAGCAGCACATGCCGGGGGGAATCGAAGAGTTCCGGGGATTCGTGCTTGAGGCGCGCGAGATCGTCGGCGGAAAGGCGGTTATTGGTCTCGCCGGTAAGGTTGGAGCCGTCGGAATGCGAGCTGATCACGAAGGTATCCACGCGGTCGCCCTTGGCTTTGAGTTCAGCGGCCTTGCGCCTGAGCTGGTCGTAGAGGCTGCCTTTCTGCTCTTCCTGCGCGAACACCTTATGGGTGAGCTCGGCCAGCTCATCCATGCGTTCGGATCCCAAAGACGCCACGAGCTCGGCGCTGCCGTCCCATGCGGAGCCCTTGCGCATGATGCCGGATACCGCGCTATTGATTCTTGGCTTGGTCTCGTTGGGGAAACCTTTGATGAGCTCTGCCTGAAGGGCGTTGCGCTTGGCGAACAGCGTTTCGACATCGGCGATCATTTCTTTGGGAGGAACCATTTCCACGCGCTGCCCGCGGGCCGCCGCCTGCTCTTCCACGGCCTTCAGCTCGGCGCTCGAGTAGTTCATGTTCAGCATCAGCACTACGCCTTTGGCGTGCGCAGCTGCGCTGAACAACATAAAGAGAGCAAGAATGAGAGGCAGGAGCCGCATGCTTCCGTATCGGTGTTGGGAGCGATGTCATTGAGGCCCACACGCTGGAGTGTGGGAGCGGAAAGCGCAGTCTGTTCTAGTGTTTAGGCTCGCTCAAACGGTAGTCCGCGAGCATTTCCTGGATTGTGCCGGGCAGATTGGTTTCGCAGACGGGAGTGCCGCCACGCACGGCCACCAGGCGGGCCTTTAGCCGCCTGGCTTTAGGCGTGACTTTGTACTCGCAGAGGATCTGCAAGCCGGCAGTGGCGGCCTTGAGAAGGGGTGAAGTGTGAAGCGTCGTCATCTTAGGAGCCATGCGGCCTCCGGCATCAGGGTGACGCAGTGTATCAATACTTAAGGGCCAGGCAAGGATCGAATTCGTAAGGAAAATTAGATGCTTAGATTATGAAAAAAAGAAAGGGCCCGCGGGTGCGGGCCCAAATCTCTTTTAAAGCTGAGACGCGCTTACAGCGTTTTGGTGACGACCATGCAGCTGCGGCCATCGTTGTAGACGTAGACGTCGATGTAGGCCGCAGGATTGCGGATCTTCTCCAGCCAGGGGGCCGACTTCGACCATTGTGTCATCACCAGGAGCTGAATTCCTTCCATCCCGGGAACCGAGGTACTGGAGGTAGAGAGGAACATGTCCTTCACGCTCTGGCAGAGCTGGGCGGGCTCACCGGCGCGCATTCCGCGGTCGAGCCACGAGCATTCGCCGGGATTCAGGCCCTGGCCAGCCGGTTTGGTTCCCGGCTTGAAGCGCACATTGAGCAGGGTTTCTCCAGTGGAATACAGCTGGAAACCGAAAGTGCTCGGCGCACCACCACGGCAGCGCATGGGGTAAGAGGTGGCGGCGAAAGCGGGAGCCGTAGCCAGGAGACCAAGAACGACTAAATATAGATTTTTCATGGATGTTTCCTTTCTGGTTGAAGGTGGCGGCTTCTTACCACCTCAGAGCCGTTTCTTCCATTCTTCTTCTTTGAAGCCAACCGCGCCCCAGCCATCGCCCAAGACAAAGGGCCGCTTCACGAGCCGGCCGTTCTTTGCCAGCAACGTCAGGCTCTCCTGTTCGCTCATGCCGGGAAGTAGCTTCGACAATCCGAGCTCTTTGTAGACCAGGCCCGAGGTGTTGAAGAGTTTGCCGATGTTACCCACGTGCCCGAGCATGCGCTTGAGCTCGAAGATCGAGGGCGGAACCTCGGTGATGTCGACTTTTTCGTAGGCGATCTTTTTCCCGTCGAGAAACCTCAGCGCCTTTTTGCAGGTGCTGCAGCCTCCATACTCATAGACCTTCAATTTCTTCATTCAGCTTCGCCTCTTTACCGATGTCGGGAAAAAACAAACCGAAAATCAGCGCACAGAGCGCGACTGCACTGCTTCCGAAGAAGATGCGGAAGAGTCCCCAGTCCATCACGGCCGCCAGCCTGTCGAGCATTTCGGGCAAAACGCCAGCCCCATGCGCGGGACCGATCAGGTCGTTCGCCAGCCCCAGCGGCAGGCTCGGGTCGCGGCTCAGGGCTTTCGCCAGAATCGCGCCCATCACCCCCACGGTAATGGTGCCGCCGATCGTCCGGAAAAAAAGTGTGCTGGCAGTGGCGGTGCCGCGCCGGTTCCACTGCACCGAAGTCTGAACGGAAAAGAGGAGCGGGATGTTCGAAAAGCCCATCCCGAGGCCGAGCACTCCCATGCCCGCCATCAGAGCGCCGAAGGGCAGCGACCAATAGGCGCTCAAAGCCACGCTGAGGCTCCCAACGAACACCAGCAGCAGGCCCGTTCGCAGCAGCACTCGGAATCCCACCCGGGGAAGCAGACGAGCCGAGATGCCGCTGGCCACGGGCCAGCCGATCCCCATGGGGATGATGCTCAGCCCGGCGTAAAATACTCCGAGCCGCCGTACGCCTTCGACATAGAGAGGAAGGAAGGTCACAAAGCTGAGCATCGCGCCCCCGAGCATGATGCTGACTAGGCTGGCATTGGAAATCACGGGGCTGGAGAAAAGGTCGAGCGGAACGATGGGCTCCTGCACCCGCTGCTCCACGAGCAGAAAGGCCACGAAGCAGAGGATGGAGCCGGGCACGAGGTACGCAACGTGGTCGGGATCGTTTACCGCCAGCAGAACACCCACAATGGTAAGGCTGAGGAAGATCGCGCCCAGCCAGTCGAGGCGGGTTTTCTTGCGCTCGACGTCCTCCACCAGCGCCCACTGGATGATGAGGGTCGAGGCGATGGCGAAGGGGATGTTCACGTAGAAGATCCACGGCCAGCCGAGCGTTTTCACGATCAGCCCGCCGATCAAGGGCCCGAGCACACCGGCCACGCCCCATACAGTGCCGAAGATCGCCGTTACCCGCGCGCGCTCCTCGAGCTTGAAGAGGTCGCCTGTAATGGTGAGACCGGTGGGCTGGATGGCGCCGGCGCCGAGACCCTGGATGGCGCGGAACAGAATCAGCTGGATCATGGTGCGGGACATGGCCGAGAGCAGGGAGCCAAGGAGGAAGAGAGCTATGCCTATCTGAAGAACCGGCTTCCGCCCGTAAAGGTCGGAGAGCTTGCCGTAGATCGGCACGGTCACCGTGGAGCTCATCATATAGGCGGTGAACACCCAGGCGTAGTGGTTGAGACCGCCCAGGTCGCCGATGATGGTGGGCATCACGGTTGCCACAGCCGTGGCCTCCATAGCCGCCAGGAATACGGCGCAGAGGAGGGCGATCACCACCCAGGTTCTGTCGGTTTGTCCCATTTTCATGCTTGGTCGTCGTGAGCTTCGATTTTAAGGATGCGCGCCTTGGTGGCGAGGCCGCCATGCGCGGAAAAGCCGCCGACATTCTTGCTGGCGCCCACCACGCGATGGCACGGGATCACGATGGGGAAGGGGTTCCTGGCCATGGCTTGTCCCACAGCCCGAAACGCCTTCGGGCTGCCGGCTTTGGCGGCGAGCTCCGCATAGGTCAATACGGTGCCGGAGGTCACATTCAGCAGGCATTTGATTACCTTGCTCATGAATGGCCCGCGCTTGGGCATCTCGAGCTGGCTCAGATCGAAGTCTTGCGATTCGCCCCGCAGGTGGGCGCGGATCTGCGCGGCCATATGGCCCACGTGCGTGGGCGGCGCAAGCGACCACGTTAACTTGGAGGCACGGAGACGCTTGCGTACCGAGGCCAGGAGCTTCCGCTCGCTCGTTTCCGGCAGGAATACCCCGACAACGCGCTCAGCGCGCCAGGCGACAGCCATTTCGCCGATAGCGGTGGGAAAGTGGCAGGCGTTTACGGCGGGTTTTTTCATAGTCCTCCCAGGGCACAAGGGGTCCTGGGAAGAACTACCATTACACGACGGAGAAACACTACGGCAATGTTGGCATTGATGCTAGGCGGCGAGCTGGGCTTCGAGATGCTCTTCAGCCAGGTTCTCTTTGAGCTGAGCGATCGCCTTCGAGTGGAGCTGGCAAACCCGGCTTTCCGACAGGTTCAGATGCTTGCCGATCTCCTTGAGGTTCATGTCCTCGAAGTAGTAGAGACTTAACACGGTGCGCTCCGCTTCCGGAAGGTGGCGCATGGCCGCTTCGATCTTGTCGCGAACGTTATGGCGGCTGGCCTCTTCGAACGGGTCCACGTGATCATGAGTATCAGGCACGAGCTCGATCGTGGTTTGGGTGCGATCTTCTGCATTGCTCAGGCGCACATACGAAGCCAGGTTCATCTGTTCGAGCGTGTTCACGTCACGCACGAGCTGCTCGTATTTGGTTTTCGAAATGTGCAGGGCCTGGCAGAGCTCCTTGTCGGTCGCCTTGCGGCCTTTCTTCTGGCGGAGCTTTTCACAGATGCGTTCGAACTGCTTGGCCTTCTGGCGCATGCCTTTCGGGCACCAATCCTGGGTGCGCAGCTCATCGATCATCGCGCCGCGGATGCGGAACTCGGCATAGGTTTTAAACTTAAAGCCCTTTTCCGGCTTGAATCGCTCCAGTGCCTGCATCAGGCCGATCAGGCCGGCACTTACGAGGTCGTCGTAGTCCACGCTGGCGGGCAGGCGGGTGGCCATCTTTTTCGCCACGATTTTCACGAGCGAAAAGTATTCGAGCATGAGGCTGTCTCTAGAGGATCCGGGCTTCGGGTTGTCGTACTTCATGGGATGACTTCTCCAAGCTAGGCTGTGAAACCAAGGAGTCGTCTCGTGCGGTGGGCCTCCGGTGTACGATGGAGCGCTCTCCGCAAGCAGAACAGGTTTTTCTTTCCGGTGCTTTCGTTCCTGCCATCCCCAGCGAGGATCCGAATTTCACCTTAGAGATCTGGGGTTTCTAGCCCCAATAAAACGTGTCCTGGTAACAGGTATCGCTGCACCCAATATGCCATCGGGGGTAAGGTCCTGAATTTAGGTATGAGCAGAGAGCGCCGACTGTAAATCTTTTCGACAGTCGTCAAAAGCTTGGACACTTGCTTCCAAGCGGGAAGTCTGTAACGGGATTTTATTTAGTCCCCGCTCCAGTAGCTCTATCGTCCGCGGGCACGCGGTTCTGCAGCGGTTTTTCCTGAGGACTTTCCTGGGCTTGCAGGAGAAGAGCGTCGTCGGATTTCTCGATCACCTGGAAGTAGTTCGCGATTCCCTGCAGGGCTGCGTTTCGGAAGCGCGCATAAGCCTGCATCTCTTCGGCGCAGGCGTCGCTCAGGGGCGTGGCGGGAGGCGGGCGGAGGGGATCGTCGTTATCGAGAGGGGTGCGCAGCAGCTCGTGGCCGAAGCGCTGGAGAAGGGCTTCGCGCTCTGTGATGTGCTTCTGCTTGAGGTCCATAATTTCTATTTGTTTCTGGCGGTCGCTGGCGCCAAAAAGCGTGGGCGCGGGATTGTTCGCCTGAGCCTCGAGGCGCTTGCAGGCCTCGTTCACCTCGGCGAAAGCGGCCAGGAAGCGGGCATGCGTCTCCTTGGACTCGTCGCAGGCCTTCGGCGCGCCGGACTGGATCTGCACCGATTCGGCCTGCAGCCGCGCGCAGAGGGGCGTGCTGGACGCCCTTGGCAGCTCCGCCGCCTGCGCGGGCAGGGCGAGGGCCAGGATGTGGAGAACGAGAATCATGCCCTCACTTATCGGATTTCCCTGGGCATTTCTTTACGGGCTCCGGCGGATGACATCGCTCCTCCAGGTTGAAAAACGAGGGCCGTTTGACATCGCTCCTATCGTGAGCAGCTTTGACATTGCTCTCTCGGGCATGCCGGGCGGCGGTCGTGCCGCTCCGGGCCGTGTGCCTAAAGGCGGATTCTGGCAGAAATTTAAGCAGAAAGAGGAGGACTGATGAAACTAGCTATCACTGTTCTAAGCGTATTCTGCATGACCGTGGCTTTCGCCTACGGGAACGAAGAAACCGCCGCGCCCGCGAAAACCGAAAAGACCGAAACCAAGAAAGCGGGCAAGAAAGCCCCCAAGGCCGACAAGACCGCCAAAGCCAAAAAAGAAACCCGCGACAGCGGCCTCACGATCGAGGATCTCAAGGTGGGTGACGGAATGGAGGCCAAAGAAGGCAGCAAGGTCACGGTTTTCTACCGCGGCACCTTCCAGAACGGCAAAGAGTTCGACTCCAATATGGGCAAAGAGCCGATCTCCTTCAACCTCGATAAAGGCCATCTGATCGCTGGCTGGGTGGAAGGAATTCCCGGCATGAAAGTGCACGGCAAGCGCAAGCTGATGGTTCCCTACAAGCTAGCGTATGGTGAAAGTGGTACACCAGATGGCACGATTCCGCCCAAAGCTGACTTGAATTTCGAAGTGGAGCTGCTCAAAGTCGAGTAAGCGCTCATGCGAACGGAACGGAAAGGGCGCCCTACAGGGCGTCCTTTTTTTATGAACCTTTTGAGCGCCAGCTTTTCAGTTCATAATCGATGAAATCCGCTTCTTCGAAGCCCATTGCTTCCAGAGTATTGCGAGTGACATAGCGAGCGCAGCACTGAAAAGCGCGGCCCCAGCGGATAATCCGGGAAAAGGGACGCTTATCCCAGAATCGCAATCCCACTTTTTTCCCACGCCTGGCTTGAGTCACAGTGCGCGCAATCAGGCCTGTAATTGCTTTCGTGAATCCGACGAATTGAGCGCGAGTCCTGGGTGGTCGCACCAGGAAATGCAAATGGTTTCCGCTGTTGGCATAGCGGTAGACCTTGACCTCAAAGGTCCGGGCCTGTTTGCGAACGATCGCCAGAATCTGCTTGCGGTGCCTTGGTAGGAGCATGGATCGCGGTCCTTTTGCCAAAGTTGAGCGAACCACCAAATGTAAAGCCGAGTGATGGGAGAAAGGCCTTCGGCCCTTGGGATTGCCTCGCAAAAGGTCGCCGCCGAAACAGCCTTTGTCGCGACGGTAGGCTTCGAGATTGGGCGGTGAGGCTCGATGATAGCGCATGAGAAGTTTGCATGCGGGGACCAAGCCACCAAAGTGCTTTCACGGGAGCGATGTCAAAATGGGTTAGAGGCTCAGGAGTAGCGAAAGCGACCTACGCTGTACGTAAGCGCTCCATATACACCAGGGACGCGAGGGTACGCCACTCCAGGATGGGGGAGCGATGTCAACCAAGACAAAATAAAAAGGCGCCCCCATCGGAGCGCCCTTCCAGTGCAGCCGCCAGAACTAGTGCGCTTGCATCTTGTTGATATCGTCGATCAGCACCTGCTCGTGCCCCTCGGGCTTCACCTTCTCGTAAACTTTGCGGAGCGTTCCGTTGGAATCGACTACGAAGGTGGTGCGGTCCCAGTACATCGTGCCTTTCCACTCGCTTTGGGTCACGCCGGCGCTCTTGAGCAGCTGGGCGGTGGGATCGGCGAGCAGCTCGATCGTGAAGGAAAATTTTGTGCAGAAATTTTTATGTGATTGGACGTCATCGGCGCTCACGCCCACGATCGCGACGTTCATTTTGTCGAACTGGGCTTTCTGAGCGGTAAAGCTTTTTCCCTGGATCGTGCAGCCGGGGGTATCGTCTTTGGGATAAACGTAAAGGACGAGCCATTTGCCGGTATAGTCTTTCAGGCTGCGTTCTTTGCCGTCCTGGTTGGCCAGGCGGAAATCAGGGAATTGTTGTCCAGTCTTGATCATGGTGAGCTCCTTGTGGAACCCAACATACTCCCGAACTCAGAACGGGGCAATTACTGCTCGGTGCGCTTCTTCTTGTCTTCTTCCACGCCTGTAATCGTGGACTTACCGTTCTTGGGCTTCTTGCCCTTCTTGACGGCCTTGGCTCCGGGGCCATTTGTCGCAGCCGCCGGGAGACGCATCCCGTTCATCTGATCCAGATTGGCGTCACGGCCCGTGCTCGTTTTTTTCATGGCGGTGGCCACCTGCCTGGCCATTTCGAGATCCGCAATGTACTGATCCGTGCGCTGGACCATGTCATTCAGAATGTCCCGGGGCTCGGCGTAACAGGCGCTGCTGTTGAGATAGTCCAGCCCGTTCCCGATCATCTCTTCGGGAGCGTCCCACTCCTCGGGGAAGAAGATGTTCTTCGCATAGCTGTCGATGTCTTTCCGGGCTGCCTTGCCGGCGGCGATCATCGCGTCGAGCGCGGCCACGGAAAGGTTCATATTGGACACCATGCCTTCTTGCCCGCTCGTCTGGCTGTTGCGGTCGCCGTTCACGAATTTATCATTGGAGCGTTTCATGCCTTTGGCGGTCACCCCGGCTTGCTTCTTCACGAGGTTCTCGAAGCCCAAAAAGCACTGGATCCCGGCATCGACAAAATTTCCGTTATCGTTGCAGTCGACGGATTCCTTATCGAGGTCTTTCATCGAAATACAACCACCCTGCGCGGCGGTGACCCACAGTATGTTCAGTGCGCACAAAAACAGAATCTTCATCATCCCCCCAAAAACCTAGATCAGTAGCAACCGGGCGTGTGGCCGGATGCTACCCAGCTCTTGCACCAACGAGTGCCGATTGTGCTTCCGCAGATGCTTTTCATCCCGCGGGCGCATTTATACTTTCCATTGGCGAGCTGTTCGTGTCCGCCGCTGTTTCCGGCGGGCTGACGGGGTTTATCACCGCCGCCTGCATCTCCGCCTCCGACATCACCGCCGCCAGCAGGTTGGACGGGCTGTGCGGGTTGGGAGGGCTGCACGGGCTGGGCCGGTTGGCCACCGCCCTGGGGAGCCTTGGTGTATCTAATAGTGTATTCGTGGAGGCCGCTGCCCTGGCCTTTGGAGTGGACGAGCCGGCGGATATTCCGAAGATTGTTTCTCGACTCGATCTGCTTGAGGGCTCTGCCGTGGTCGGGCATCCAGTCGCAGGCTGTGCCGTCGCTATGTTTGGATTTTCTGGCGGCACGGCCGTATTGCCCGCAGCGTTCGTAGCAGTGGCGCAGGCGGTCCTGGCAGGCCTGGGTGCGGATACAGGAGAGGGGCGAATGGCCCGTTCGATTGCCTTCCTGCACGAGCTTGAGCACGTCGCTGCTCAGACCTTGGGTGATCATCCCGCAGCCGCTGGAGCATTTGCAGGCCTGGGCGTCGCTGGTGGAGAAAAAGATAATGGCGAATAGGGCGAAGATAGGGGTGAAGAGCTTCATATTCACCTTATCGTCGGGGGCTCGGCGTTTCTGAACAGGAAGGCGAAGAAAAAGCCGAAAGAATTCCAGGCGGTTATCTGGACTGGCCCTGGAGGCGGAAATCTACACTGAGCCGTTTAGTCGAGGGCGCGGGCACCCCCCCTTTTACGGCGGGCTGGAAACGGGCGGCCGAAAGGGCGGTGCGCGCTGCCTCGTCCAGCCGCTCGTGGCCGGAACTGCGGTCCAGCCGGACATTGGTGACCGTACCGTCGGTAGCGATGTCGATCAGGAAAGAGGCCTCTCCTTCCTCTCCCAACTTGCGGGAGAGAGCAGGGTAGGTGGGCTGGATTTTCCCCAGGGCGGAAGCCTCGCCGTCGGGAAGGCCGGGACTGCTGCTGGATTCTAATCCCGGCTTCTTCGCTTCTTCCGGGAGAGACATCGCTTCCGCAGTTTGAGGCGCGCTCTCGCCCGGAGTTGCCTCCTGTACGAACACATCCCCGATCGGCGCCTCGGCCACCGCCTCGGCATCAGGGGCTACACCCCTGCCGTTATAAATAAAATAAATTGCTACAGGCACCGCCAGGTGGATGAAGAGCGAAAGAAAGAGCGCTCCTATTTTCTTCACAGATCCGTCTCCAATCCCACATAGGCCGAGAGCGCCGGCACGCCATAGCCGCTCGTCTCCTGGTAGCGCCGGTTGAGGAGGTTTTCTCCCCGGGCCGTCAGGCGCAGGCCTTCCGCCAGGAATTTATACCCGTCCGCGCCGAGCGTCCAGAAGGCGGGCATCGGCTGGCGGGTGAAGAGCACGGGATGGGAGTCGTCGCGGGTACCCACATAGCGGGCCAGAAGGTTCACTCCCCAGTGTTTTTCTCTGGAAAAACCCGACTCGAGTGTGTCGGTGAACTTGGGACGCCTCATCAGGGGCAGGCTGGTGTTCGCATCATAGGCGCGCATCCAGGTGGCGGCGTTTGCGATGCGGAAGCCGCCCCAGCGTTTTTCCAGCTGCCACTCGAGCCCGAAAGTTTCGGCCTTCGCCTGATTGAAGTAGCGGTTTGATACGAGGTTGTAGTCGATCATATCGCGGAAGCGGTTTCCGAAAAGGGTGAGCTCGGTGAGCCAGCTTCCGCCCTTCAGCTCCGCGCCCAAGTCGGCGCCGAGGCTGCGCTCGGGGTTGAGGTTGGTGGAACCGTATCTCGAGTACGTCTGGTAGAGGCTCGGCGCCTTGAAGCCGGTTCCCACCGACGCTTTCACCCGCATCCGTTCGGGCTGGATCCAGTAGCCGAGGCCGGAGCGGTAAGTCTGCGCGTTGCCGTGCTCGCTATGGAGGTCAAAGCGCGCGCCCAGGTTGCCATGGAAGCGTCCCGCCACGAGCTGGTCCTGCAGGAAGACCGCGCCCATGCGGAAGCGGCGCAGCCCGCCCGTGGTCTGGGACGAACGCCCGCTTTCTTCGCCATACTCCAGGCCGGCCGTGAGCGAGTGGTTGCCGAGCTTCGGTTTTCGGAGCACGCTTTCGGCTTTCCAGAGGGTGGACTGGTAAAAATCGGCGCCGTTGGTGTTGTCGTCGCGCTCGCGATTCGCGAGTGATCCGGCCACCGTGAGCTCGGCCTCACCGGGCAGGATCGCCACGTTTTCCTCGCGCAGGAGAAGCTGGCGGTTGCGCGCGAAGGTGCCGCTGCTGTCGCCCCTGAGGCCGCCGTTCCTGTCGGTATCGGTGCGGCTGTCGGCGTACTGGGCATTCAGGTTCATAAGAAAAGTTTCGCCCATGGCGAAACTTTTCTTGCCTCCGATATTCCACATCCGGTGGCCGTCGCGCTCGCCATTGCCTTCATGCTCATCAGCGGCAGAGAAACCTTTGGTTTCGAAATACCCTCCGCGGAAACCCATGGCCGATACCTGGGCCTGGCCGGTGCTGTAGGACCCACCTTCGAAGCGAAGCCGGCTGCCCCGGCTTCGCTTGGTGAAGATCTGTACCACGCCCCCCATGGCGTCGCTGCCATAGAGCACGCTTTGCGGGCCCTTGATGATCTCCACGCGCTCGATCTCACTCACGGGGATCTGCGCGAAGTCGAAGGAGCGGGAGGGGGAGAGAGGGTCGTTCACGGGGATGCCATCCACCAGCACCAGAGTATGCTCGGCCTTGGCGCCGCGGATGAAGAGGGATCGTGTTTGCCCGGAGGCACCATTAGCGGCGAAGGCCAGGCCCGGCACGGTGCTCAGCGCTTTTTCCGCCTGGCCACCCGCCGCCTCCCAGCGGTCGCCCTCGATGCTGCTCAGGGAAAAAGGCAGATCCGACTCGGAGGCTTCGCTCCTCGTGGCGGTGACGAGGATTTTGTCGTCGGCGGATACCGGATGGGAAAGCAGTAGGGGAAGAAAAATCAGAACACGCATGGCACCTCCTGCTCGGGATCGTTGCGTTCAGCGAGCGATCGGGCTTGCGTCTCCTGGAGACGCTTACCGTTGCGGCACAGCCCCGGACTTTCACCGGAGTTCCCTCGGCCTGAACGCTTTAGGGGTAGCACCGCCCCCACCGAAACTCAAACGAGGTCATTAATGCAATGCATTACGGTCTTTGTCGTCGACAGAATCCAGGCGAAAGCAGCGGCAAAAATGTTATATTTCAAGGCACTTCATGCAGGGAACCAAGCAGCAAAGCAATTTCTGGCTCCTCGTTCTCGGCGCCCTCGGGATCGTCTACGGCGATATCGGCACCAGCCCGCTCTACGCCATGCGCGAGTGCTT
The DNA here is from genome assembly GCA_036559405.1 of Bdellovibrionota bacterium. Classification (GTDB taxonomy): domain Bacteria; phylum Bdellovibrionota; class UBA1018; order CAIPTA01; family CAIPTA01; genus JAKFYM01. Next base: position 34,045 of record DATBTF010000051.1, on the reverse strand, counting down.
CCACCATTCCCACAACCTTGAGCTTAATAGCGTGAACATCCTCGGAGTGCTCTCGCTGATTTTCTGGTCGCTCATCGTGGTGATCTCGATTAAATATATTTCGTTCATCATGCGGGCCGACAACAAGGGCGAGGGTGGCATTCTCGCGCTGATCGCGCTCGTGGCCCCGCACCGCCAGCGGCGGGCCTCCGACCGCGTGCGCTATGTGATTCCCCTCGGCGTATTCGGCGCCGCTCTCCTGTTCGGGGATGGAATGATCACCCCCGCCATCTCCGTGCTTTCTGCCGTCGAAGGTCTCGAGGTGGCGACGCCCCTGTTCAGCCCGTATGTGATCCCGATCACGATCGCGATTCTCGTGGCGCTCTTTGGGCTGCAACAGCAAGGCACGGCCAGGATCGGCGTGCTTTTCGGACCGGTGATCATCCTCTGGTTTGTGGTGCTGGCCGCGCTGGGAATTTCCTGGATCATCGAGGCGCCCCAGGTTCTGTGGGCGATCGATCCCCGATATGCCGTGAAGTTTTTCGAAGAGAACGGCGGCACCGGCTTCTTCGTGCTTGGCTCGGTTTTCCTCGTGGTTACGGGAGGCGAGGCCCTCTATGCCGACATGGGACACTTCGGCCGCAGTCCCATCCGCTTCGCCTGGTTCACCGTGGTTCTCCCCGGTCTGCTGCTGAATTACCTGGGGCAGGGCGCGCTCCTCCTTTCGGATCCGAAGGCGATCCAGAACCCCTTCTACCTGATGGCGCCGGGCTGGGCGCTGCTGCCGCTGGTTTTCCTATCGACCATCGCCACCGTGATCGCTTCCCAGGCATTGATTTCCGGAGTTTTTTCGCTCACGCGCCAGGCAATCCAGCTCGGCTACATCCCGCGTCTCTCGATCACCCATACCTCGAAAGACGAGATCGGACAGATCTACGTTCCCATGATGAACTGGATGCTGCTGATCGCGACGATCTGGCTGGTGGCCACCTTCAAAACCTCTTCGAACCTGGCCGGCGCGTACGGCCTCGCGGTAACAGCCACGATGGTCACCACCACGGTGCTGGCTTATTTCGTGGCTCGCCGGAACTGGGGCTGGGGGCGGATCCATGCCCTTGCCGTGCTCTTTGTGTTCCTGCTCGTCGACCTCGCCTTCCTCGGCGCGAACCTGCACAAAATCCCCGATGGCGGCTGGTTCCCTCTCTTCATCGGAGCGGTGGCCTACTTCCTTATGGCAACCTGGCAGCGCGGCCGTGCGATCGTGGCCGCCCGCCTGCGCCGGAACGCGACTCCGATTTTCGACTTTGTGCGCGACGTGGAACGCCAGCAGCCGATGCACGTTCCCGGCATCGCAATATTCATGACCAGCGATATCGAGAGCACGCCGCCCGCTCTCCTGCACAATCTCAAGCACAATAAGATCTTGCACGAGCAGGTGGCCCTTCTGACGATCACCACCACCGACGAGCCTTACGTGCGCGCCCGCGATCGCACTCAAGTAGCGAGCCTCGCGCCGAATTTCTTCCGGATCGTGGCGAACTACGGATTCATGCAGACGCCGAGTATTTTCGAGATCCTCGATTCGGCGAAGAAGCAGGGATTCACGTACAACTTTGAAGACATTACGTTCTTTCTCGGCAGGGAAACGATTCTGCCTTCGCATCATCCGGGCATGGTGATCTGGCGCGAGAAAGTGTTCGCCTTCATGCTCCGCAATGCCCAGCGGGCCACGGCCTTCTTCCAGATTCCGCCCGATCAGGTGATCGAGGTGGGAATCCAGGTGGAGATTTAGTCGAATTCGAAGGCCGACAGTTCTTTAGGAAGCAGCGTCGCCCGCAGCGGGCTGCCTTCCACGGCCTGCATCAGCTCATGGAACAACGTCTTGAAGGTTACAAAGATCGCCCCTGCGGTTTTCATCCGTTCGATCGCGGATCCCACGTTCTCAGTAGATGAGAACAGCAGATCTTCCACCACGAACACCTCGTAGCCCTGGTCGAGCAGGCCCAGGCAGCTCTGGAGGATGCAGACGTCCGTTTCGCAGCCGGCAAGGATGACCTGCTTCTTTCCCACCTGCCTGAGGTGGGTGGAGATGGCGCCTTCTTTTGTAAGGTCGAAATAGTCCTTCTCCATCACTGAGGCGGAGAACTCTTCGGCGATTTTCGCGAGCCCGGTGGGGAGTGCGCCCTTCACCGGAACGGGACGCTCCAGGGTGAAAAGCAGCGGCGCTTTCAGCACCCCCAGCAGGCGCGAAAGAGCCTCGGTGCCGGCCTCGATGCTTTTTCTGCGGGAGGGATCGAGTTCACACAGGAAGAATTCCTGCACGTCCACCACCACTCCACAGCACTGGGTTCTTTGCGCTCTGGGGGCCATCAGTTCACCGGCCTGTCGATTTCGGGCTTTGTGTCGAAGCCCGCCTTGAGCTTGCGCTTCTTCAGGTAGAGCGCAAGCGCCTGCTTGCTCTCGTCGATGCGCTGCGGGTTGGAATCGATGAACTCCTGCAGGTCGATCACCACCTTCATGGTGTTGGCGGCGTTCGGGAAGTCGGTTTGCTCGGCCAGGAGCGCGGCGTAGGTGTCGAGCACGGCGATCATGCTCGGGTTGGTGGCGAACATCATCTTGAGGATGGTCTCGGCCTTCGCCGGGTCACGCAGCTTTTTGTTGTCGCAGGTCACGTATAGATAAGCGAGGTTGTTGGCGGCGAGCGGATAGCCGGAGGCGGTGGCCCGCTCGAACCACTCCATTGCCTTGGCGCACGAACGTTCCGCGCCGCCCACGCCCGCGCTATACATCCCGCCCACGCTATCCATCGCGAGCGGGTCGCCGAGCTCGGCGGCTTCGAGTAATTTGGCGAAAGCTTTCTTGGCGTCCTTCACGCGCGGGTCTTTGGAATACAGATACCGCATGCCCTCTTCTCTCAAGCCCTGCGCCTTCTGCAGCTGGCGCACCTGTTCGGCCGTTAGCGCATGCACGCCTTCGTTTTCAGCAGGGGCGGGGGCGTCTTGGGGCGGAGGCTGCACTTTCTGGTGGGAGCAGGCGTTCAACAAAACAAGAACAAGAAGGGAAAGGAAAATTCTCATGCTAAGGCCGCGTATACCCGGTGGACGTCGTCGTTGTCGTCGATCGACTGCAGGAATTCATGCACCTCTTTGAGCTGGTCGCCGCCGAGGTCCACGTTGTTCTTGGCCTTGAAGCCGAGCTCGGAGGTGGTCACCTTCCAGCCGGCGGCCGTGAGTGCGTTGGAGACGGCATTGAGGTCGGCGATTTCCGTATAAAAAACGGCGCCTGCTTTGGCATCTTTGTCGAGATCCGCGGAAGGAGTCACATCCACGTTCTGCGCTCCGGCCTCGATCGCGGCCTCCTCAGCGTCTTTGGCGTCGGCATGCGTGGCTTCGATCAATCCCACGCGGTCGAACATCCAGGCCACGGCGCCGGAATTGCCGAGCTGTGCTTTGCGGAAGAGCACGCGGATGTCGGAATTGGTGCGGTTTTTATTGTCGGTGAGACACTCCACAATCACGGGAACTTTGTGGGGCGCGAAGCCTTCGAAGGTGATGGTCTCGTAGGTCACCTTTTCATCGAGCAGGCCGGCGCCTTTTTTTATATTTCGCTCGATGGTGTCGCGAGGCATGCTCTGTTTTTTTGCAGCTTCCACAGCGGCGCGCAGGCGCGAGTTGCTGGCGGGGTCGGGTCCGCCCATTTTGGCCGCCACGGAAATTTCTTTGGCGAGCTTGGAGAAGATGGCGCCGGTCACGGCGCTCTTGGCTGATTTATTGGCTACTTTCCACTGTGCACCCATAGGGACTAAGTCTTAGCAAACGGGTACGCACTAATCCAGGGGATAAAGCGGCGCGTCAACCGCTTTGCAGGGCCTTCCAGACGTTTTCCATCTTCATGCCTCGCGAGCCTTTGATGAGGATGCGGTCGCCCGACTTGGCGGCGGACCGGATCCGCTCCGCCATTTTCTCCTGGGAATCGAAGTGCGCCAGCGTGCCCTGGAACTTCCGGCCTCTCAGTTCATCTTCAAGCTTTTTCATTCGCGGGCCAAAGAGGAAAACATTCCGCACCCCGTGCTTGAGGATGGGGTCTGCCAGACCACGGTGCAGGCGCTCTTCCAGGGTGCCGAGCTCGAGCATATCGCCCAGGCATACCCAGGTTTCGCCCTCGCTGTCGTCTGCGCCGAAAAGAGTCTCGAGCGCGGCCTCCACCGAGGTGGGGTTTGCGTTGTAGGTATCGGCGAGCACCTTGCAGCCCTTCCACTGGTGAACTTCCGAGCGGCCGGGCGGGGGAGTGAAGGTGACCAGCCCTTTGTAAAGCTCGGTGATGGTGAGGCCGAGGCCGTGGGCGAGGGTGAGTGCGCCTAGCAGGTTGAGCGCATTGTGCGCGCCTTCCATGGGAACACGAAATCTCTCTTTTTTCGGGCTCACACCCTCCACGTCGAGCCAGAGCTCGCCGTTTCCGCTCACCGTGAGGTTGCCGCGTACGTGCGCGGGGCCCTTGAGGCTGTAGTCCACGCGCTGAGAATCACTGATCTGCCTGGCCTGGTTGGCGATGCGGGCATCATCGAGGTTCACGGCGGCGAGCCCGCCGCGGATTCCCAGCACGGAGAACAAAACGCCTTCCTCTTTTTCCACCGTATCCACGTCGCCGAGCTTCTCCAGATGCTCGGGGCCGATCGACGTCAAAAGCCCCGCATCAGGTGCAACGAGCTCCAGGTGCTGGATCATCGAGCCGGGCTCGTCGATGCCCACCTCGATCACGGCCGCCTCATGTTCGGGGCGGATACGCAGGAGGGTGGCGGGAACTCCCTGAAAGCCGTTTTGGGAGGCCTCGGTATGCAGCACGTTCTTCCACTTGCCGCGAAAGAGGGCGGCGAGCAGCTCCTTGGAAGTTGTTTTTCCCGCGCTGCCGGCCACGACGGCCACGGGCAGGGTGAACTCGCGCCTCCAGGCGGCGGCGAGTGAGCGCCAGGCGGTGAGCGTGTCGTCGACAGGAAACGAAACCATGCCGGGTGGACAGTTGAAACCTCTGCGGTGCACGAGGGCAGTGGCGCCCGCTTCCTTGGCTTTGGCCGCGAACTCGTGCCCGTCGGCTGATTCGCTTTTCAGCGCCACGAAGAGCGCGCCCTTCTGCAGGCTGCGCGTGTCCGAGCTGATTTGAGTGAGCGAAGCGGTCTCTTTCGGCTCGGGCAATCCAAGTGCGCACGCCACCCAGCCGGTGTTCAGGAACTTCATCAGAAGAATTGTACAGGAGAGAGGGGACAAAGAAGAGGCCGCATTCACAGGGGGTGGTTCACCTCGCTGATCCTGCGGCCGAAAGAACGTCTAGCGACCGTTCCTCTTCAGGGACTACAATTCCACCCCGAAGAGGAGGGTCACCTTCATTCTGTTACTACTGCTATACATGCCGGTGACCACCCCCTTTCTAGAAGCGTCTAGCTCCTACCTTTATGATAGCATTGCTTCGTCGCGGAGCAAGAATTGGCAAGGGCCTAATAGGGGATTGAAAATCTTTTTATTTCGGCAATTCATTGGCTTAAATGATATTTATGCACCATGTTAAATGAGTCTGCGCAGTGGTTTCCGGCCCAAGGAAAGGCCAGGGGTGTGGTCGTGGTCACGCACGGCCTCAATCTCCATCCGGAACGAATGGACGAGATGGCGGCGAAGTTCGCGAAAGCCGGCTTCGGCGCGCTCCGCGCTGCGTTCACCGGACATAGCGGAGATGGTGACCGGCACCTGCAGATCCGCGCCCATGATTGGCAAGAGGACGCCTCGCGCATCCACTCGCTCGCGCAAGGGAAGGCGAAGAAACTCGGAGTTCCTCTTTATCTGGTGGCCTATTCTTTCAGCGCACTTGTCTTTCAGGTGCTGAGCGCCGAGCTGCCATTCGCAAAACGGGTTTACTTCGCGCCCGCCCTCGCTACTCGCGCCTGGTATCCGATCGGGATCAAGCTAGCGCGCCTGATACCCGATCTGCAATTCCGTTCCTGGATCCCCGACGGCTACGCCGCCAATGAGGTTTCCGGTTTGCGTTGCGTGCTGGCCCTGGACGATTTTTTTCACCGCTGGAAGCAGGGCGAGGGCCGCGAAGACATCGCTCCTGCCCTGATCTGGGGCGATCCGCAGGACGAGCTGGTGAATATGCCGGCGGTAAAGAAGCTTTCCGAGGAAAAGCGGAACTGGAGTTTCCGCGAGCTCAGCGCGAACGGCTGCGAGCGGAGGCGGAAATACCATCATCTCGTGATCGACTCGGCTTCCATTGGCAAGTCTGAATGGGAGCGCGTGATGGGAGAAACGCTGCGCTTTCTCGGCTAGCTCAGCCGATGCTTTCGTCGAGCTTATAGCGCCTGCGGAACAGCCGGCTCATCTCCGAGACCTTCAGCATCATGAAGAAGTCGAAGCAGTGGAAATCCACATCGAGCGCTGGTTCGCCGTAGAATTTCGCGCCCGCGAGGATGTAGCTCTGGATCAGAGCGGGAATTTCCTTCTGCAGGCTTTCGTCCGCGGCTACCCGCGGAAGCTTGCACTGGTAGGCCTCGGTAGGATGCACGCCCAGGCCCTCTACTACGAGCTCTTTGTCGCGCAGGAGGGCGAGCAGACGGCTGGCCACCACAGCGTCCACGGTCTGCACACTGGCACAGCCGAAGAGATACTCACTCTTGGTCTTCGAAATATACTCAGCGATGCCCTTCCACAGGAGGTTGATGATGGTGCCGGTACGAAACTCCTGGGCGATGCAGGCGCGGCCTAGCTCGAGCTTGTTGCCGGGAAGCTCCAGCACTCCCGTGAGGTTGAACTCGCCCTGGGAGTAAAAGCGTTCGGAATAGAGGGACGAGATCAGCCGGTAGGTGCCGAGGATCTTGCGCGTCTTGCGGTCGATGATGATGAGATGATCGCAGATGGAGTCGAACTCATCGAAATCGAGTTTGGTGCTGTGAGAGCGCGACTGCAGCTCTTTGTAAAAAATTTCGTGGCGGAGCTTGAGCACCTGGCGCAGCTCGAAGGGCGATTCCGCAGTCTTCAGGATGAACTTATCAGTGCTTTGGTATACCTGAATCTTCGGCTTGAAGGTGTGGAGCGGGAACTTGTTTTTCTTCAGGACGCGAACTGCGTTGAAGTTGCGAAGCGCGCGAAGAGGGCGCCGGGCCTTTAGGCGGCTGACCCGCCCTAGTTTCCTGACAGTGAGTCCTGCCTTCATATGATATTCTCCTCTCCATAAGGTCTCATACGAGAAAACATATCCAAATCAGGGTTCTGTTAGTACACCAATAACCAGAACCACAGGCGCGCGAACTCGGTGGTAGCCGAATCAAGGCCAGTTTCCTTCACGGAGCAGGGGATGATCAAGCTAATTATTTTCGATCTGGATGGCACTATAATCGACTCTGAGCTCGCGGCCATGCAAGCCATACTCGATTGCACCAAAATTTGGGGTGTAAATGTTACCAGAGAGGATGCGGCCACAGTGGTCGGGCAGAAGTGGGAAGTGGCATTCAATATGCTATACGCTCGCCACAAAATGCCGATTCCTCAGTCGGAAGCGTCGCAAAAAATTGTGAAACGCTATCAGGAAATCGTTCGAAAAAATCTGCCGGTGGTTCCCGGAGTGGTTGAGGCGATCAAGCATTTGTCAGGGGAATTTCGTCTGGCTCTCGTTTCAGGATCCCACCGTGAAGACGTGCTCTGGGCCCTGCGCAAGCTGGGAGTCGATAAGCAGTTCGAACTGATTTACGGTGCCGAAGATTACACGCACTCCAAGCCCTCTCCCGACGGTTATCTTAAAGCTCTGAAGGCTCTCGGCATCCAGAGCGAAGAGGCGATCATCTTCGAGGATTCCGTGGCGGGCCTGGAGTCGGCGAAAGCGGCGGGCGTGAAGAGCGTGGCCATCACCTGCACCAACCATTTCGGCCACGACCAAGGCAATGCTGAGGAATGTGTCCCCGACTTCAAGGCGATCGACGCTGCCTGGATCAAAAAGCGTTTTGGCTAGAGAGTGAGCTGGTAGAACTGGCCGTGCTGGTTGGCGTAGTCCTGGGTGATCATGCCGAAGCCCGGGAACTTCTCTCCGTTCAGCTCGAAGTCCGCGCCGAAGCCCAAGGTGCCCCAGGAGTTCTTGATGTAGTAGACGCCCTTGCGGGTGAAGGTCTTGTTGGTGCCGTCTTCCATCGGAATCGTGTAGGTCACTTCTTTTTCATCGTCGTAACCTACGACCACCACGGAGTGGCCAGCCGGTTTCTCGTCGGATTTCGCGAGGTCGAGCGAGCCCTCTTCGGGAAAGCTCACGATGCCCTTGGCCCAGGCGTCGAGATTGCGGCTGATGCCGAGCTCGGTGGTGAGACGGTGGTTCCAGGAGCCGTAGTAAAAGCTCAAGTCGAGGGTTACGGGAATGCCTTTGTCCAGCTGGGCCTTGATGTCGGCAGTGGACGCGAGCACGCCGCCGAAGTCGAACATGGCGTCGTCGTCGAGCGGGGCGGAGCTGAAGAAGAGAGCTCTGTTCGCTTCGGCTTCCTTGCGGGCCTCCAAGAAGGCCGGGTCGTAGAGCAGGGAATCAGGATTCGTAAGCACGCTTTCGCTGGCCGCAAGCAGGCCAGGATCGCGGTGGCCGGTGAGGCAGTTGAGCATGACAGCGCCCGTAAGGTGGCCGCAGCGGGCGCGTGCGCCGTCGTCGTCGAGGCTGGCCCAGGTGAAGCCGATATAGGGCATCTTGGCTTCCGAAGAAGTGCCGTACTGCTTGAGCGCGCGGAAGTTGCCGGGCGAGGAAGAGCCGTCGTTCGTCATATACTGGGCAATTAGGTACTGCAGGTACTCTTCAGAGAGATCGAGCGAGGTGTCGGCTTTGCCGTGGATCACCAGCAGGCTCTCGAGCAGCGCGGTGGCGGAAAAGATCGAGCAGGAGCCGCGAGCGGCCTGCATCTTCACCGCCGTTTGCTTCTTGATCACATCGACCACGGGCACGGGCTTGGCTTGGATCACCTTTTCATCAGCAGGAATCACGAAGCTGACGCGCGGGTGGCGCAGGTTTTTGTAGGGAGCATCGAGGAAGGCTTCGTCGCCACGACGGATCTTTTGGGCACCAGCATGGGCCAGGGTGGGCGCGAGGAGGAGCAGGAGAGCGAGCGAACGGAAGGTCGGCATAACAGGCTTCCTTGGAAAGACGTTCAGGGGTTCGAAAAGTGGGGTGGACTATATAATAAATACCCGACTGATTCAAGACGATATTGGGTGTATAGCCCGTTTGGGCCAGTGGTTTTGAATAGAAAAATCCCAATAAAATTATTGCTTTTCCTGCCTCAAGGCCTGAGCTTGGATCTATGGGTTGGGCCTTGGTTCGCTACCAAAATTCGTCAGGAGAATCGGCCTGGGGCTGTCGCTCGGGAGGGAAGGTTTTCCCGCTGGCGACGCCCGCTTCTAACCTATCTGAGCTCTTGAAAGCTGATGTGCCTGCGCTTGCGAAAGCAGCATTGAGTGGCAGTAGTTTGGACGAGTCGAGCCTCAAGATCCTCTCGCCCGTGACCGCGCCCTGCCAGATCGTCTGCCAAGGGAAAAACTACCTCGACCATTTGCTGGAGACAGGCTTCCGTCCCGAGAACAAAGAGCACAATTTGCTCTTCAGCAAAGCGGACTCCTCGCTCACCTCCGCGATCGGCACCGTGAAGCGGCCCGAGGGCGTGAAGCTGCTGGATTACGAGATTGAATTGGGACTTGTGATTGGGAAAGAGATCAAAGGGCCTGTGAATGTCGACGACAAAGGCGTTGGTCAATACGTAGCCGGCCTTGTGATCGGCAACGACGTTTCCGCACGCGACGTGCAGATCCCCGAGCGCCAGTGGTTCCGCGGGAAAAGTTTCCGGAATTTTTGCCCCGTGGGGCCCGTGTTTTACTTTATGGAGCCAAGCGACTGGGCCCAGCTCTATTCGCTGAATCTGGAATTGAAGGTAAACGGACAGATTCGCCAGAAGGCGAGCACGGGCCAGCTCATGCACCGCCCGCCCGAGACGATATCTTTAATTTCTCGTGTATTCGACTTGCGGGTAGGGGACTTGATCCTCACGGGCACGCCGGGCGGAGTATCCATGAAAGTACCGCCCAAGAAAAAGTGGGAAGAGATCGCCGATCTGTTCCTGAGCGACAAAGCCAAGTTCGCGGGATTTGTACAGGCACAGGAGGCGAGCGGCCGGTATCTCAAGAATGGCGATAAGGTGGAGGCCAGCATTGTGAGTGCCGACGGGAAAATTGACCTCGGCAAGCAAAGCTGGGTGGTGGGTTGACATCGCTCCCCTGGAGACCAAATAATCTAAATATGAGTAAACTCCGGCTATTCGTCCTGCTGTTGTCGCTCTTTACCCCCAACGCCTTTGCCGAAGAAAACCCTGATTATCTCCCGACCCCACCCGGCGAGGGAGTGATCCCGAGCAAGCCGGCGCCTGCCCCGAAAGCCAAAGCTCGTCCCCGGCCCCAAATTTCCCAAACCTATTCCTACAAGCCCGTAAGCATCGGCCTGCTTGCCGGCTGGTCGAAGCCGATGGGTAGCAGTACCTCGGGTACGAGCGCACGTCTGGGCTGGGGCGGCGAGTTCGGCTACAAGATCCAGGACAATATCGGCCTTGGTATCTACTACCTCAGTTCGTCGGGAACAGTGACCGACACTTTGGCGGATTTCAACGTCACCTGCTACGGCTTGGACAGCACCTTCTTTTTCGGGGGACGTGGGGCTTATTTTGGCGCGCGGGCAGGCCTTTCGTCGGTGGGAATTTCTCTTGGCGCGCTCAGCGCCACGACCAATCCTTTCTCATTCGGCGGGAAAGTGGGCTACGACTATGCCTTTAACTCAGGCCTTTCTCTCGGTGTGGAAGGCAATCTGATGTTTTTCGCGAAATCTTCCAATGCTGGCCTCACCAGCGAGGCCTTCCAGCTGCTGAATATCTTCGCCGCGATCCGGTACTGGTTTTAAGGCAGCAGGTGGCTGAGCATCTCGGCCAGCGTGATTTTACCCGCGACCATTTTCAGCATTTCCGTGCGGGCCAGCTCAAACTTGGCGGGTGAAGCCATGTCGAAAGCCGCCGCTGCGAATGGCACGCCTATCGTATAGGGAAACAAGTTCCCCTGAGTGGATTGTCCCGGGCGGTTCACCACTTCCACGCCCTGCTCGGCGGCGAAAAGGCGCAAGGCGGAAGGGAAAGGCTGCGCCTCTCCCGCCAGCATCAGCCCGCGCTCGTTCAGGAACTCCGCTTCGCCCTCCACCATCATCGCCGCTTCCGCCGACATGATGTTGAGCTCGACCCCGAGTTTTTCGGCTGCCATATTCTGGAGCACGTGGCCCAGCTCGTGCGCGATGATGCCCACGTAGTCGAGCGACTGCAGCAGCACCCGGTCGAAGGGCGTCATCTTGCGCATCAGATCGTCGTTGAGCAGGATCCAGAAGCGGTTCGGGTCGTCGGGCGAAGGGGCAGTGATTCCGCGAAAGTAGATCGGGCCGTCCCAGCCGACCCGGCGTACGGCCTTTTCGAAATCCGCCGAGTTCAGCAGCATCAGATCCGCGCGCGCCACGGCTGCCGTGGCATTCACACCATGCTGGTCGGCCAGGAAATCGACTAAAGTGCGCCCGCCGAAAAATTTCACCTTGGTGATGAAGGACCATGCAAATGCGCGCCGCTCTTCGGTGGTGAAGGTGCTCCAGTCGGCCTGCTTAAGCTCGCCATACGCGCGGCAGGAGCGTTTGCAGTAGCCTCCCGTTTGCTCTTCCTGGTTCAAGGCGGCGGAAAAGAGCGCCTCGGAATCCGGTGTAGGGGCCAGGATCGGCAGCGGCTTGGTGGCCTTGTACCAGTCGAACCAGAGGCTCACGCCCTGCTTCTCGAGATCGGCGCGCACCTTGTTCACCGGGCCCTGCCAGCTGGGGCGGTAGATGCGGGGGAGAAAAGCTTTCTGGAAAGCGTCGGGCGCCTCGATGCGGATGCCCTGGAACATTCCTCCGCGCGTGATGCGCTGGAAGAAGTGGGAGAAGTTTTCGCCCGGCTGTGGCTCGTCGTCGTAGTTGCCGCCGCTGGCCTGGGCCAGTGAGGCGGAAAGCAGGGCTAACAGACAAAACAGAATTTTCATAAGTGGCTCTCCAAATCCTGTTTATTTTTATAACAAGAAAACAAAAAACCCAGGAGATTTCTCTCCTGGGTTTTTTTTGTCGGTAGGATTAACTACCAGCGTTCGCGACCGCCGCCGCCGCCGCCACGACCACCGCGGCCACCGCCGCCGCCTCCGCCTCCGTAGCCGCCACCGCCGCCGCCGCCGCCGAATCCACGGCCGCCGCCGCCTTCACGGGGAGCTTGGGGACGAGCTTCGGACACGTTCAGAGGACGTCCGTCCATCACCTGGTTGTTTAGTTTTTGGATGGCTGCTTCCGCTTCCGCGTCGGAGCTCATTTCCACGAAACCAAAGCCTTTCGAGCGGCCCGAGTCACGGTCCATGATCACTTTTGCAGATTCCACCGTTCCCACTTGGGAAAAGTGCGCTTGCAAACTGCTGTCTGTTGCGGAATAGGGAAGGTTTCCCACGTATAGTTTCTTGCCCACGATTACTCTCCTGACGAAGGTCCCTTCGCAGGAGTATCAGGACGAACTACAGGTCTCATCAAGCTCATTGCGAACGGTATCCAGTTACTTTTACCTACTGCGCCCTTAACGAGTGCAGAAGTTTCGATCCACACGAATCAATACCTATAGATCCTATACCACTGCGGCGCGCTATACTATAGCGAAATTTTACCGACTCCCCGGGGAAAGAGGCGGAGCGAGAGAATTCTTTCCAGAAGGATTGGAATTCCGCAGTAAAATCGCCTCATGAAAAACGAATTTTTCCAGGAAGGCCCACGGCTTACCAATCAATACGAGGCCGACCCCCTGCTTCCACAGCTGCTGCGGCAGAAGCTAACGGGAGACACCTTTTCCCTGGCCCAGCCCGAGCTGAAACGGATGGGCGAGCGCGTTGTCACTGACCTGCTAGCCGCGAGCGAGAATGCGGAAACCGTGGAGCCAGTCCACACACCCTTCGATCCCTGGGGCCGGCGGATCGATAACATCACCATGAGCCCCGGCTGGACCCACATTTCCCGGGCAGCGGCCGAGGAGGGCATTGTGGCTACGGGCTACGAGCGCAAGTATGGTGTCCATTCCCGTCTCATACAGTTCGCCAAGCTCTACCTGTTTCATCCCTCCTCCGCCTTCGTGAGCTGCCCGCTGGCGATGAGCGACGGAGCTGCGCGGGCGATCGAGCTCTATGGGGACGAAGAGCTCAAACGCGGTCCCTTTAAGAAACTGATCTCCCGCGATCCAGGCGATTTTTGGACTAGCGGCCAGTGGATGACGGAAAAGACAGGCGGCTCGGACGTCTCGGGAACCTCCACCGTGGCAAAAAAAGGAAAGGGCGGCTACGAGCTGCATGGGGTGAAGTGGTTCACCTCGGCCACCACCTCGCAGATGGCCATGGCGCTCGCCCGCATCGAAGGGCATCCCGAAGGTTCCAAGGGACTCAGCCTGTTTTACATTCCCGTGAGGGACGAGCAAGGCCGCTTGCAGAACATCGAGATCCTCCGCCTGAAGGACAAATTGGGAACACGGGCCATGCCCACGGCGGAGCTGATGCTGAAAGGCGCGCCCGCCACGCTCGTAGGCGGAGAGGGGAATGGGGTCAAAAAAATCGCCTCGCTCTTTAACATCACGCGCATGTACAACTCCGTTTGCGCGCTCGGTGCCACCAGGCGGGCCCTGGCCCTGATCTCCGACTATGGCCGCAGGCGCTCCGTTTTCGGCAAACTGCTCGCGGAGCAGCCGCTGCATGCCGACACCATGGCCGATCTCGTGGTCGAGTTCGAAGGGAACTTCCTTCTCACCTTCCATCTCGCCGAGCTTCTGGGCCGGGACGAGCTGGGCAAGTCGTCGCCGGAAGAAAGCGCCATGCTCCGTATGCTCACTCCCATCGCCAAGCTTTACACAGCCAAGAGCTGCATGGCGATCACGAGCGAAGTGGTGGAGGCCTTCGGCGGGGCCGGGTATGTCGAAGACAGCGGCTTGCCTGTGCTCTTGCGGAACGCCCAGGTGTTTCCCATTTGGGAGGGCACCACCAACGTGCTTTCGCTCGATGTGCTGCGCGCGATTGAAAAGGAAGGAGCCTTCGAGCCGTTTCTCGATGGAATCCAGAAGCGCCTCGCGTCAGTGAAGGCCGCCCAGCTTACCGACGAGGTGACCGCCGTGAAAGCCACCTGCGCGGAGCTGGAATCGTTTCTCGGAATCGCGGCGCAGGAGGGACCCGACTTCGCGCAGGCTTCAGCCCGCCGTTTCGCCTACGCGCTCGCCGGCGCTTGCGCGGCATCTCTGCTTCTGGAGCGGGCTGCTCACGATAAGAGCGCCCGCTCTCTTGAAATCGCCCGCCGCTGGTGCCGCTCACACGTTAGCGTATTTCCCGAAACGGATGGCCAATACCGCAAGGCCAGCCTCTCCCTTTTTCCCTAGCCGCTGGCAGGTATCCCTGGCCATTTCCAGCCAGGAAATTCGCCGGTTTTAAATTCGAATTATTTAAGTCGGAGACGCCTAAGGCCCTTCAATCCCAACGCTATTTCACCGATACGTTTCCGAGGGCAGAAATGTTTTCAGCCGCAGAAGCAAAGAAAGCCGTTTCGGGGGGCCGGGAAAAAATCCGGGCCCTGGGCCAGACTCTTCGCCAAAAAATCATGGGCCAGGACGAAGTGGTGGAAGGCGCCCTGACCACGCTTGTGGCGGGCGGGCATCTGCTCCTCGAGGGACCTCCCGGAGTCGGCAAGACTTCGCTCGCCCATGGCATGGCCGGGCTCTTCCAGGGGACTTTCCATCGCATCCAGATGACCAGCGATCTCCTGCCCAGCGACGTCGTGGGCACGCTGCGCCTCAAGCCAGGCGCCTCCGACTTCGAGTTTCGCGCAGGTCCCATCTTCGCCCACGTGGTGCTGGCAGACGAGCTCAACCGTACCAGTGCGAAAACCCAGGCGGCTCTCCTCGAGGCCATGGCCGAGGGACGCGTTACTGTCGACGGAGTGTCCCACGAGCTTCCCAAACCGTTTTTCGTGATCGCCACCCAGAACCCCCAGGAGTTCCATGGCGTATATCCCCTCGCCGAGAGCCAGCTAGACCGCTTCATGATGCAGGTTTCGCTTAACCTCCCCGGAGAGGAGGCTGAGCTCGCCGTATACCGCCGCCACGCCGGGCTGGCGCCTGAAGCCACGGGGAAGCAAACATCCGGATCTTCCGGAATCAGTCCGTCCGAGCTTTTGCTCTGCCGCGAAGAGGCCGGCCGCGTTTTCGTGGAGGAAAGCATCCTGCGCTTTGTGCAGGCGATCTCCCGCACCCTTCGCCGTGAAGACGACGTGGTGCACGCCGCTTCAGTTCGTTCGGTGCTGCAGCTGATCGACTGCGCCAAGGCCCGCGCCTACCTCGACGGCCGCGACTTCGTGCTTCCAGCTGACATTTCCGCTCTCGCCGGCCCCGTGCTGGCCCACCGGCTCTGCTTCAGGTCGGGGGAAATGTCGTCCCTGCAACGCAAGGAGATCGTTCGCCATGCGCTCGAACGGGTGGACACTCCGAAGTAAACGCAGGCTGCTCGAGCTTTCTATCGGGGGGCGATGGTATCTCGCTTTCACGATCGCCCTCGGCACCGCCGCGATCTATTCCGGTAACAACGTGATCTATCTTCTCGAAAGCCTTCTATTGAGCTCGCTTCTGGTCTCAGGCGTATTCTCGGAAATCACCCTTTCCAATATTCATGTGGAGCGGGAATGCGGGAATCTGCATGCGGGCCTGCAGGGTATGGACGTTTTCATCGTCGAGAATCGCGGGCGGCTGCCGCTCTACTGCATTGAGCTCGGGGAATATCTCGGACGCCGCCGCGAATTCACGGCCTTCCTGCTGATTCTACCGGCCCGTGCCCGGGTTCGGGTGCGCTCGCGCCAGGTGGTCCCTTCCCGCGGTCGGCATCACTGGGAAGGCCTGCTTGCGGGCACGAGCTTTCCTTTCGGTTTCGCCCGCAAGATCATGCTGATTCCGCAAAAGGGCAACCGGATCGTCTGGCCGCGTCCCGCAGATTCCGGAAAGCGCAGCATGCAGGAAACCCCATCGGTGCGCGGGGAGGCGGAGGTGATTACCGGTGAGGTGGTGCCCACCGAGCGCTGGAAGGACGCAACGCGCGTGCACTGGCCCGTTTCCGCAAGGGTCGGTGAGTGGATGGCCCGCCCCGTTCGCAATGCCGAGCCGCGCGAGGAAGTCTGGCTGGAGCTTCGTGAGCCCGGTCCCGAGATGGAAAATAAGATCAGCAAGGTCACCGGGGCTCTGGTGAAACGCGCCGACACCCTCGTGATGATGAACAAAGGGGAGCGCCAGCGGGTCAGCGGCCGGCACCGTGCGCTCGACGCTCTCGCCCTCCTGCCCAAGGAGAGCGCATGAGCATCAGTCTGCGCAAGCTCGGGCCCGTGGCCGCATTTGCCTGCGAGCTTCTCGGCCTGATGGCGCTCGCCGCCACTCCCGATGTGGAGCGAGGGATGTTCTGCATTCCCCTGGTGATTGGCGCGCTGGTCTGGGTACTGGACATTTCGCTGCCCGACCTCCTGCTGCTCCTGCTCGTGGCCCTGATCGTGCTCGCCGGCTACAGCACCGCGGGAGGCACGCCCACGGGAACCCAGGTGGCCCGCGCACTGGTACCCGTACATGCGCTTCTTTGGATGGCCAAAGACGAAGGCGTCTACCGGTTCTGGAGGCTGGGAATTTCCCTGCTGGAAATGGTACTTGCCGCGATTCTCGCGCCCGAGGCGCATATGTTCCTTCTGATTTTTTTCTTCGTTCTGGGCGGCTCGCTGGCTCTTTCCCTGGGCTTTCTCGAGCGGAATTTCCGTGCCAGGGATCCCGAGGCTCTTGAACGGCCGCTGCGCACTTCCTTCGTGCTTTCTGTCTTGGCCCTTTCCTGCCTTGTGTTCCTTTCGAGCCTGCTGATCTTTCCCCTGCTGCCACGTTCACGCTGGGGCGCAGAGGATGCCGGCACGATTGCCGGCTACAACGAGGCTGTTTCATTCCGGAACGGCATTATGTTCTGGCCGAAGCAGGATTCCACCCCGGCGCTTTGGATCTTCCGTCCCTCAGGAGTGGCTTGGGAGGCGGCGCTGCCTTACTTTCTCCTCCGCGGCCAGACGCTCGAGAAGTTTGATGGGAAAGATTGGCGACCGGTCGCTCGTTTTCCGGAAGGTCCGGCCAACTTCCCTTCCGGGTCCACGGTAGATATCCTCCGCCAGCCGATCGCATCTGACGTTGCCCCTGCGCCCTATGGCACGCAGAAAGTTGCCTCACTGCAGGAGCGCTCCCTGGCGATCCGCAATAGCGCGGGAGAGTGGGCTTTCGAAGCGAGCCGGAACCGCAGCCTGAAGTACCAGGTTCACCTGGGAGATTTTCATGTCCGCGGCCTAGGCGAGGAGCCTGGGGCGGAAAGCTATCATTTTGATCCCGACGCCTTCCCTGGAGTCGCGGCCCTGGTGAAAAAGTGGAAGATCTCCTCGCAATCCACCGAGGAAAAGATCCGCCAGGTGCAGAGGCACCTGCGGGAAGGCGGCTATGAGTACGAGCTGGCCGCCATGGCCCCGGTGGAGAAAGGCAAGCGGCACCCGATCGAGACCTTTCTCCTCGAAACAAAGCACGGACACTGCGAACTTTTCGCCTCGGCCGCCGCTTTGCTCCTGCGCGCCTCCGGCGTTCCCGCCCGCTTGGCCGTCGGATTCCGCGTGCGTCCCCCGAAAAGCGGGAACGTTCTTACCGTTCGCGGTTCCGACGCCCATGCCTGGGTGGAAGTATGGACGAGGGCGCGTGGCTGGACTCCCCTGGATCCCACTCCCACCACCGTCCTGGAAGCTAGCTGGCTCACCGAGGCAGCGGGCGACGCCTACGACCGCCTCAGCGCTTACTGGCATCGCTACATCCTCGAGTATGAGTTCGATAAGGCAGCATTCACTGCCTGGGTGCGCACGGCATTATCGTGGTTCTTAAGCGTCGCCTTTGCGCTCCTGCTCTTGCGTTTGGCCGGGAAGGGCATCAAGTTTCGCGCCAGCTCTCGCGAGCGGCTGGGCGATGTGCTGGATCAGCTGGAGGACGATTTCGTTCACCGGGCCGGGGTCTATCCCGAGGTCGCTTTCCTCGGCATGCCGGAAGCAGCCCTTTGGAGGAAACAATATCAGGAGCTTCGTTTCGGCAGGCGTGAACCGCAAAAGAGCGATGTGGTCCGGATGAAAAAGATGGCGAAGCGGATCGTCAGCCTAGCCGTTCGAGGACAAGCGCCTCACGGCTGACTCCGTCCCTGTCGATCTTGGTCTCCTGCAGGATTTTCCAGTCTTCTGGTGAGATGTAGTGCCGGGGCTCGAGCGTGGCTTTGCAGCGAAGGAACAGCAGCCCTCCGGCCCGCAAGGTTCGCCTCGCTTCGGATAGCGCCATATAGAGCTGGTCCATCCGCAGGTTCTCCAGCAAATCGAGCAGCAGAAAGGCGTCCTGGCTGGCAGGGGCCAGCGGCAGCAGGAAGGCGGGATCCCTCCGTTCCACCTTCCCCCGTCCGGCGAAGCTGGAGAGCCTGAGCGCGGCCGCCTCCGCCCGGGCCGTATGGGAGTCAAAGCCCCAGTAGGCGGCTTCGGGTGGAAGCCGCTCCAGAAGCCAGGCGGCCCGCTCCCCATCGCCGCAGCCGAGCTCCGCGAGCTGCAGGCCCTTCCGTGCGTTCAGGTGGGGCAGGAGCCAGTTTTCCTCGGGAGAAAAGGGTTTCACTACAAGGCCGCCACAGCGGCACCCGCCAGAGCAAGGAGCGCCCCAAGGATTCTCCAGGCGCTCACGCTCACGTTTTCCATTCTCCAGTCCCAGAGCATGCTCACCACCATTTGCGCGGCGATGATGCCGATGAAAACGCGTGTGGCGCCCATCCGTTCGATCGCCCAGGGAACCGTGGCGACGATGAAGAAGCCGAAGAGGCCGGGCAGGAGGAGAAAGGGATCGGAGCGCAGGCCGGGCCCGACGCGGTAGAGCGGCGGCAGGGATTCCTGCGGAAGCATCTTCACCAGCAGATAGAAAATCGTGCCGCAACCGACCATTACCAGCGAGTTCACCATCAGAACCGATGGCAAACCGAAGCGGGGCGCGAGCTGGCGGTTCAAGGTATTCTGCAGAACCCCGAGGGCGCCGATCGCCAGCGAAAGAAGAATGCCCAGCATCGTCAGGAAACCACGTGAAGGTTTACCCTGCGGAACACAACGTAAAACAGAAGGGTGGCGAGGGGCGCGGTCACCAGTAAGCCAAGGAAGACCAGGAGTACGCCCGAAAACAAAAGGCCGAAGGAGAAAATGCAGAGCCCGAGCACGCCCCAGAAGTTACGCTCCACCAGCTCTTTGCTGGCTTTCATGGCTTCGAGAAAGGGTTTTCCCTCGAGAACCACGAAAAGTTCGGCGAAGCAGAGAATCACCGTAAGGTAAATTCCAGGAATCACGAAGAGGATGAATCCGAGCAAGATCGCAATGGACTTCACGACTGTGAGCGCCAGGAGCTGGGGAAAAAGGTTCACAATGGGCTTCACGGATTCGAAAGAGATTCGTTCTTTGTGGTTTCCGTCTTCGGCCGCCAGGTAGAAGGCGGCGGGGCCCAGGCAGCTCGGGATCAGGGTCAGCCAGGAGCCGAGTTTCGAGAACAGAACTGAGACACAGGCCAGTCCGAAGGTGAGCGTTATGAAAACCTCCGGCCCTTTGCAGAAAATCTTCCAGGCCGTGCTCAGGCTCTCGCCCAATCGGATCTCATATTTTTCCATCATTCTTGAGATTCCCCCATGAAGATTCTAGTATAGCCGTATGAAAATTCCTTTCATTTTTCTCGCGTTCTTCCTTGTTTCTGGTTTTCTCCCCGCCGCGGCCGCTCCGGAAACGAGCGACCGTCTGCGGATCTCGGAGGTCAATGGGCCTAAAGAGGTCAAGGTGGTTCGTGCCGTCGGCGCCCGCGAGGAATATGCCGGCGCAGGCACCCTGCTTTTCGTGGGGGACGAGATCATTACCGCTTCGGGCCAGATCGTGGGTGTGGAGTCCTATGACGGATCCAAGTGGAAAATCGCGCCCAACACCAAGCTGAAGCTCGAAGCGCGCAAGCCGGAGAAAGAAAGCTATTCTTTTTGGGTGCTCAACGTTTTCGCCGGCGCTCTCTGGGGTGAAGTGCCCAAGAGCACCGACGGGAAAAACGGGATGCGGCTGAAGATCCACACCAAAAACGCCGCGATGGGCATCCGGGGCACGGAATATCTCCTGGAGGGCGACGACAAGCACTCGGCCATCGATGTTCTTGAGGGAACGGTCTGGTGGGGCAAGTCGATTGACTTCGCTCCCGGCACCTACCGGGAGGTATCCGCCGGGGAGCACGCGGAGATGACGGCGGACGGAAAGATCAGTGTATCCAAGAGCGAGGGAGATAAGGGCGCTCTTGCGGTGCGCTACGGCGTTGCTGTGCCTGGGCCCATCTCGGAAGGGGATGCCAAACCGGTTCCGAAAAAATCCCAGTCCACCGGCGACTGCTGGGCCAAGGGCAAGGGCTGGAAAGACCCGGATGGTTCCAAGCTCGGCGATTGCGATCCCGAGGAAAATGCGAAGGAGAAAAAATGAAAAGGGCGGCAGTCATTCTTTGTGGTTCGGGATTCAAAGACGGAAGCGAGATCCGTGAAAGTGTGGCCGTGCTTTGGGCGCTTTCGGTGGAAAACGTCGAAGCCCACTGCTTCGCATTGAGCCAGCCGCAAAGCGACGTGGTGAACTGCCTTACCGGGCAGGCGGAGCCCGGAGAGAAGCGCAACCAGCTGGTGGAAGCGGCCCGGATCGCCCGGGGCGCGGTTCGCCCGCTCTCCGAACTGCAGGCGAAGGACTTTGATTTTCTCGTGATCCCCGGCGGCTTTGGTGTCGCCAAAAATCTTTGCAGCTTCGCCACACAAGGCAGCGGCGGCAAGGTACAGCCGGAAGTGAAGCGGGTGATCGAAGGCTTCCGGGACGCGGGCAAGCCGATCGGTGCCGTGTGCATCGCTCCGGCGGCGGTGGCGATGGCATTGCCCGGATCCGCGATCGAGCTGACGGTGGGGGAAAAGAGCGAGGCCTCGGGCGAGATCGAGAAGCTCGGTCACCGCCATGTGGTGAAAAGTGCTTCGCAGTGGCATACCGACCGGAAAAACAAGATCGTTTCCACGCCTGCCTATATGTACGACGAGGCTCCGCTGAAGGATGTTTTCACCGGAGTGCACGGCCTCGTTCATGACCTCTGCGCCCTTTGATGGGAAACCTGCGCACAGTCCTGCTCGCCTTCGCGGCCATGCTTCTGGTGGCCGCCTTCGCCTATCTCGGAGCACGCGCTCTCCAGAAATACCGTGTGGAAGAGGCACAGCGCATCTACACCCGCGTGGCGCAGAAGATCAATGGCGAGCCATCCCGTGAGTGGTGCGATGACCATACGGGCAAATACCGCCTCTATGCGAGCCAGGTGGTGGATCGTTTTCGGGACGACATCAAAGCTCTTTGGAGCGGGCGCAAGGGCGAGGGAGAGCCGAAGTTTGGCCTGCTGGATCTGGGCGTGATCAAGCTGCGGATCAACCCCAAGGCCGCTCCGGGCAAAGGGTTCGACTCTTCCGCCTGGAGCTGGGACGAGGCCTACGGCCTGATCCGCAAGACCCAGGTGGATCCCGAGCAGCCCGAAAACGTGGAGCGCTGGCGCGACGTCGATTCCATGGTGCGCTTTCTGCTCGAAAAGGACTACGCCCGCGTGGTTCTCAAACGCAAGTTCCTGCCGCCGGAAAAGACCCCGCACCAGTTCCGCCCGACGGCCGCCGTGAGGCGAACCGGGCCGCGCGAGTTCACCGTGCTTCTCGATCCCGGAGAGCTGAGGGGCCATGAAGAGCCGCTTCGCCGGCTGCTGGAGACGGAATGGCAGGGCGGTGGTTATCATCTGAAGGTGAACTGGTCGGGCACGGCCGTCTATCGCCTGCGCACCCACCGAAACTCCAGCCGCTCCTATGTGCATCATGGCAGCCACAGCATGGAGATCGCCCACCTCGCCTGGACGAAAACCGTGGCGCATGAGCTGGGGCATGTGCTCGGCTTCGACGATCACTATTACAACGTCTGGAACGCCCGGAACTGCTACTACACCCAGGAAAGCCGCCTCGGCGACATCATGTCGAATTCCGAGCGCGGCGCGATCACGCTGCGGCATTGGGAGCTCCTCGACAAGGCCTACCCCTGGAAAGCCGAGCCTCTGCGCGAGCCGTTCAGCTACTTGTTCGAATGATGCGGCGGCGTTTTTCCTGTTTTCTTTTCCCGGGAGTTGGGAAAGAATTTTCAGCATCTTTCTTCATCAGGAGCAATTATGAAATTTCTTTTCGCCACCGCTCTGATCGCTTTTTCTGCCCCTTCCTTTGCCGAAGTCGGGCGCGATCCTGAAAAAGAAGAGTTCAGACCGGCGGAAGATTTACAGATCACCGGTAAGCCCGTGGAGACGGTGAGGGTGACGGACCAGGAGATCGATGATCTCTTTGTCCGCGTACGCGGCGCGCACACCCGGGCAATCCAGGACGGGAAGCTCACGATCGGGCAGGGCTGACCTTCCGGCAGATCCAAAGCACCAGCGGCGTGGCGGCGATGCCGAGCAGGGCCGCCGCCTGCGTGGGCGTGAACCAGCTCAGGCCCCAGAATCCGTGGTAGGTGTCGCCCCGGAGAAAATCGGCCGCGAAGCGATACACGCAGTACAGAAAGATTGAAAACGTAGCCAGTTCGCCGGGGCGCAGAACCTTGCGGTAGCGGCCGCTTCGCAGAACCCAGGCCAGCGCTCCGCTCAGGCAGAACAGGAAAACCGCCTCGTAGAGCTGGGTAGGGTGCAGGGGGTGGCCCAGCAGCACCGGCAGCACCTTGCTTTCCGGATCGTGGTAGGCCACGCCCCACGGCAGGTTCGTGGGCAGGCCGAAGCAGCAGCCCTGGGCGAAGCAGCCCAGGCGGATCAGCGCCAGCGAAAGGGGCAGGATAGGGGAGACGCGATCGGAGGTCTCGAGCACGGGAATCTTCCGCCACCAGAGCACGAAGAGAAAGGCGAAGAAGGCGGGGGCGAAGCCGCCGTAGAAGGCCAGTCCGCCTTTCCAGAGGGAGAAGAGGGTCCAAGGATCATCCTGGAACTCCTCCCAATAGTTGTAGGCGTATCCCAGCCGTGCGCCGATTACGCCGAAGACGACTACGGCCAACAGGAGGTCGATATACGGCCCGAGGGGCTTGCCCTTCGGGCGCGACCAGACCAGCAGAAATAAGATTCCCGTGAGGTGCGCTACGGTCATTGCAAAACCGTAGGTCCTCACGGGAAATCCGAAGGCGGAAAAGAGTATCGGATGCATCCGCGGACTAGCGCACCGCGGTTGTGGTCACTACGGAAGACGAAATCGACGTTACCGTCGTGGCCGAAGTAACGACCGCTGTCGTAGTAGCCGTCGAGGTCGAGTTCTTTTTCTCTTCCTCTTGCAGCTTTTGCTTCAGCTCATCGATCTTCCCTTTCAGCTCATCTTCCTTCTCTTTGGCCTTTTCCTGGGCCTGCTTGAATTTGCCTTCGCCGCCGCCACCACCGCCGCCGCAGGCACCGAATACGATCATCGCGAAGCAGAATCCCGCCAGCGATGTCAACTTAAGTAGGTTCTTCATGTTCCCCACCCTTTCTTAAAAATTCTTATTAAGGCGACGTCGAGATTGCGCCCAACGTGCTCGTTGCCGTGCTGCTGGAGCTGCCAGCTGCCGTGCTCGTCGAGCTCGAAGTGCCGGTGCCAGTGGCCGTGCCGGTGCCGCTCATTGTAAAGGAGAAGCTAACTTCGCCTTCCGTGCCTTTTTTCTCTGCCTTGAATTCGCCGCCGCCGCCGCCACCGCCGCCGCCGCATGCTCCGAATACGATCATCGCAAAGCAGATTCCTGCCAGCGATGTTAACTTCAGTAGGTTCTTCATTGTTCCCACCCTTTCCCCTTCTTCCCAAGTTCACCTTGAGTCTAACATAATCGCTTTGCCGAGCAGAGCCGGCGTAAGCTTACGGTAACGTTTAGAGACTTTGCGGAAAATCGAATCGGTATCGGCGGCGATCATGATGTCCTTCAGCTCGTCGCCATGGCTGCCCTCGAGACCGAGGTACATGCCCATCTGCTCTTTCGTCAATTTGCTGTTCTCGTTCATCCTTACGGCGGCCTCGTGCGCAAGGGCGAGGTTGGAGTTATCCGCCGAAGAAGGCGAGCGCTCGCTGGCCACGGCGGCCGGAGCGGAGGGCAGATCGGCTTTTACTTCGCTCTTTGCCACCTGCGGCTGGGCCGGCTCCGAAGGGCCAGTGTCACCGCGCATCTTGTAATAGAAGGCCGCCACTTCCTGGAGGGCTTCCTGCTTTTTGGCGAAGGAAAACATCGAATAGGCCTTCTGGATGTTAGCGCGGTATTCCTTGTTCGGAATGGCGTTGACGAATTTGGCGTAGCGGGCCTCGAGCTTGTTCATCAGGTTCGGATCGTCGTAGTTCAGGCTGGCATCCGCCGTGTCCGCCAGCTGGTTGAAGAACTCTTCGCGGCTCATGCCCGATTTTCTCTCGAACTCCGCCGCCACTTCCGCGGTCTCGCCCCGGTAAAGGAATCCGCGGTCCATGGCCGACCACTTTTTGCTGGTGACCACGCTTTCGCCGTTCACCGTTTTGCTGCTTCCTGTATTGGGCAGCTTGGCGCCTTCGCGTTCCGGCCCGATGGCCGAGTAGGATTCGCTGCCGGTGCCGGCGCCGCTGCTGGCCGCGCCGCCGATCATGCCGTCCTTGATCGAGTCCATCTTGCCTTTGTTCTTCCAGACGCGGGCGTCGAGGTCGTCCATCTTCTGGGAATTTGTGTAGTTGCCGTAACCTTTGTAGCCGTAATGGATGGCGCCGCCGATATCGAGAGATGCCAGACGGTTCATGGCACGCATGCCGTTGCGCACGCCCTCGTCCTTGCTGTCGCCCGAGCCGTTCCAGAAGTTGTTCGAGGCGTAGCCCGCGGCGCTCTGCTGGTTGATCTCGGTGCTGTTGTAATCGTAGCTGCGGGATTGGGCGCTCAGGGGCGCCAGCAGCAATGCAGCAGCCAGGCCCTTAAGACCCATGCGGATTGGCGCTGGCAGCGGTTGACGCATCTTTCCCCCTTCCACTTTTGCAGCAAGACCGATGCCTTCACTCCAAGTTATTGATTTTACTAGGTGCTTTTTCCTCAAAACTGGAGATTTTCTGGGCAACTGTCTAGCCTTTGGGCACTGTCAAACCCCCGAGTGCTGTATCCCGGCGGAAGCGGGAATCTTGCCGCACCAAGCAGGCTTCGCTTCCGCTCGTCCGGCATTGTGCAAAAATCCCTGGCTAAGGTACAAACCGGGGTCCAAAGGGGAGCATCTTGGAAAACCATCTCGGCCAGGACGAGGGCCATAAACAAATTCTAGTGATTGAGGACGACGACAGCATCCGTGAAGCGCTCGAGGAGCTGTTCGTGAGCGAAGGGTATTCGGTGGCAATGGCGGAGAACGGCAGCACTGGCTTGGAAACCCTTGCCAAAGTCAAACCTTGCCTGGTGCTGCTCGATCTGATGATGCCGGTGATGGACGGCCGCGGGTTCCTGCGGGCGATGGCTCAGGCCGAAAACCGTTCCGTGGCGAAAACCCCGGTGGTGCTGATCACCGCCGCAGGAGAAAAAGGCGCCGCCGGCTGCCAGGTAAGTGAAGTGCTCACCAAGCCCATCGACATCGCCAAACTTCTCCAGGTGGCGCAGAGGTACTGCCATTAGAAATTTTCGTTTTATTCTCCGTCTATTTCCTGATTAGCTCGTTCGCCCTCGCGAAGATCGAGTCGAACATGGGCTCGGTGAGCCGTCCGGTGAAGGTGTTCTGCTGGCTAGGATGGTAGCTCATCAGAAGCGTCTTCCCGCTTTCCAGTGTGCGCTCCGCTCCATGGCCGAATTTCGGGCGGGCGCCGTGGCCCACGAACTTCCAGATGCCGTTCAGGGCGATGCCTCCCAGCACCAGGACCACCTTGACCCGTTTCATCGAGGTGAGCTCGCTTTTCAGGTAGGACGAGCAGCGGGCGATCTCCACCGGGCTGGGTTTGTTGTCGGGAGGCGCGCAGTGGGCGGTGGCAGTGATCCAGGCATCGCGCAGTTTCAGGCCGTCGTCCAGGCCGAGGGAGCTTGCCTGGCTCGCGAAGCCGGCCTTGTGAAGAGCGCGGTACAGCCAGTCGCCCGAGCGATCGCCCGTGAACATCCGGCCGGTACGGTTGGCGCCGTGGGCGGCCGGGGCAAGGCCAACGATCAGCAGCCGAGCCTCGGGGTCGCCGAAGCTGGGAACCGGCCTGCCCCAGTAGGTCTCGTTCCGGAAGGCATGGCGCTTTTCCCTGGCGATGGAGGCGCAATGCTTTCGCAGGCGAGGGCAGAGCTCGCAGTTCACGATCTTCTCCTGGATTTTTTCCAGCGGCTTCAACGTGGCTACTCTCGCGGCTGTGCGGCGAATTTGCAACTGTCATGGAGCATGGCCGCGGGCTTGCAAGGATCGGAATGGGAGGCGCTCATGGTTCGCAGGATAAGCTTGTTTGTCGGTCTTTCGCTGGCGGCCTTTGTGCGATACCGGGTCTTGCCCGAAGTCCGCGCCCACCGCGATACCCGCCGCATGATTCCGGACAATCTGGGCAACTACGATCTCGACGGGGTTTCCTACGATCCAGCCAGCTTCCAGGTAGTGGTGAGCGGGGATAGTGCCATAAAAGATCCCAGCCTGCCGGCGGAGGAAGCGGCGATGGTCGAGGTGGTGGAGATGAACGCGCCGGATCGGCTGCGGAGAACCCGCTCGCGTTGACATCGCCCGAACTCGCTCGTTAAGCTCGATCGCATGGGAAAAGGGATGTTCCTGTCTTTGGCGGTTTTTTTTGTTTTGTTTTTTCCTTCCGGAAGAGCCCAGGCGACTCCCATACGCTGCAACAATCTCGACAAAGTGGAAGACCAGGGCTTTCCCGTGGAACTGGAGCTCCAGCTCGGAATCAAAAGCGAAAAGCAATTTTCCGTTCTGGTGAAGCGCAAGGGAGAAGAGAACTCCGCCATCGCCGCCGAGGGCCACTCCTACCATGCGAATCGCGTTTCCCATTCCGAAGAGAAGCGAATCGGGGTACCCACCTACTATGTGAGCGACAATCCCGAGGGCGACCGCTTCGCCGATGAGGAGCGGAGCACCGCGGTTTATCTCTATGCCGAAAAATCCTTGTTCCAGGGCAAGGGCGGCCGGCTAAAATTGTGGTTACAGTACAAAGGAGCAGGGTACCATGGCGTGCAGGCGGATAAATATTCCTGCAAGGTAGGTTTATGAAAGAAAGCGTGCAGTCGAAGCTGGAAGAGCTGGCGGAGCGGGCGAAAAAGGCCGCCTCCGAATCCGGGGAAAATCTCAAGGAGAGGCTGAACGCTCTCGAGAACTCCGAGGAATGGGAGCAGCTGAAAAAAGTCGCCTCCGAAATGGGCGACGACGCAGCCGTTTTCGTACGCAAGTACCCGTTGCAGAGCGTGGCGGGCGCGGCAGCCCTGGGCTTTGTTTTGGGCGCCTTCCTCGGACGGAGAAAATAACGATGAACTGGTTGTCTCTGCTTCTTCAGCTCCTAACTTTGCGAAAGAGTCTTTACGAGGGTCAGGCGATCGTGGAGTCGGCCCGGAACGTAGCGGAAAAAGGGAAGCGGGCGGTCGTTTCCTTTTTCTTCCTTTCCCTCGCGGCGCTTTTCTTTTTTTCCGGCCTGATCGTAGCGGTTCTGGAGGTCGGGCTGCAGATCGAAGGTGGCATGGGGATGCGCTATTCGGGCCTGATGGTCTCGTCCACGATTCTCTTCGGGCTGGGCCTGCTGCTTTGCGCAGTGGGTTGGATCTTAAGCCGTGCTTCGTCTCCCCCGGCCGCGCCTCAAAGACAGGCCAGTTCCCGGGAAGAGCGGATCAAGGATCTGCTCGAAGAGTTCCTGGTGAGCTTTTTGAGCCGTTTGGCCAAGGGTTCGGGCGAGACGAAGAAGGGCGAAGGGCCAGGGCCTTCCAGGCAGGACTGATCGCTTCTTCCGCCCAGTCCGCCCACGCTTCCACTGGAAAAAACTGCAAAACCAAAAGTGCCATCCATGCACGCATCCGAATCCCCTCCTGGCAAACGGACGTTCAGTATACCAACGCCTTTCGCCCCTTTGCGATGACGGAGAAATGACGCTTCTGCTGCGAATCACTCCGGTATCTTGGACGCCCCGCCCCTGAGGGCTTCCCAAGCCTCTAAGCCTGCATTATCGTGTTCCTTTGAACGCATTCGAGGTGCGCATGAAACAGACCGGAGCTGTGGTCTGCGATAACTTTATTGACGGTTCCTGGGCCAAAGGCGAGGCCGGAACGAGCGAGATCCACTCGCCCCATGACGGGCGCAAGCTCGGTTCGTGCTCGGCTCCGTCCAAAACGCAGATCGAAAAAGCCATTCAGGCGGCGGCGGTGGCGCAAAAGGCCTGGGCGCAGCTTCCCGTGAAAGAGCGTTCTAAAGTTCTCTACGACTTCCGGAATATTCTTCTGCGTGAGGCGGATGCTATCGCTTCTTTGAAGAGCGCCGAGAGCGGGAAAACTTTTGACGAAGGCAAGGCCGGCCTGATGAAGGGCATCGAGGTGCTCGAGTTCGCTTTATCGATCCAGAATCTCGATCTTGGCGGCAAGGTGGAAGTTTCGCGCGGAGTCTGGTGCGAATACCGGCGCGAGCCTCTGGGCGTGATCGCGAATATCACGCCCTTCAACTTTCCCGCGATGGTGCCGCTCTGGACGATCCCGATCGCGCTGGCTTTGGGGAATGCGTATGTCTGGAAGCCCTCCGACAAAACTCCGCTGACAGCGAAGAAGATAGCGGATGCTCTTTCTGAAGCTGGCCTGCCCAAGGGCGTATTCACCGTTCTGCATGGGGCAGGGGACACCGTGAACGCAATCATCGATCACCCACTGGTGAAGGCGGTGGGTTTCGTTGGTTCGACTCGTGTGGCGAAACTTGTATATCAACGTGGAACCAATCTCGGGAAGCGCGTACTCGCGCTTGGCGGAGCCAAGAATCACATCGTGCTTCTGCCCGACGCCGCGCCCGAGCTCGCGGGCCCCGGCATCTCGGATTCCTTCACCGGATGCGCCGGCCAGCGTTGCATGGCCGCTTCCGTTTTGCTGGCGGTAGGCAGCGTCGACAAACATATCGAGCAGATCGTTAAGCGCGCCTCGTCGCTGGAATTGGGAAAAACAATGGGCGCGATCATCACCAAAGAGCAGAAAGCTTTCCTGGTTGAAGCGATTGGAAGGGCCGAGAAGGCTGGCGCTAAAATTCTGCTGGACGGAAGAAAGGCTGCAGCTCCCGCGGGACAGGAGGGCGGCAACTGGCTCGGCCCCACGATTCTGGACATGGTGAAAGAGGGCTCCGAGGCGGCGACGACGGAACTTTTCGGCCCCGTACTGAGCATCGTCCACTGCAAAGACCTATCGCAAGCCATGGCGATTGAAAATTCCGTGGACTACGGCAATGCCTGCTCCGTTTTCACCTCTTCCGGCCCGCTCGCAGAACGCGTAGCACGCGAAGCGAGCACCGGCATGGTGGGCGTGAACGTGGGCGTGCCCGTGCCGCGGGAGCCTTTTTCCTTCGGCGGCGTCAATGCCTCGAAATTCGGCCATGGCGATATCACCGGGCATCACAGCCTGGATTTCTGGTCGAACGTGAAGAAAGTCACCGTGAAGTGGGAAGCGCAAAAAGATAGCACCTGGATGGGATGAAAGTATGAAACTGGAACTCAACCCGAAAAAACGCGCCAACCATGTGATCCTCGCCACGCATTCGAGCCTTCTTTTTAAAGAAAGCCTGCCGATCCGCTGGGGTGAGAAAGATCCGATGAAGCGCGGGCCAGTGGTGGCCTCGCTCACCAACCCCAAAGCCCGCAACGCCATCGGCACGCATAGCGGAAGCTATACGGTGTACCGTGCGCTCTCGATCGCCACGGGAAAATACCCGCACGCTCACGTACCCGACCTGCACAATACCGAGAGCCCCACGAAGATCGGCCCGTACAAGCAGTGGTTCGATCCCACGAAGATCGTGTCCTTGGACCCCTGGGGCCTCGACCCCCAGCTTCACTTCGGTCCGCTCTACAAAAAAGGCTACGACATCCGCCCGACCATCGCCGTGACCCAGGCGCATTTGCAGATTCCCGAAATCGAAGACGCCATCCGCAAAGGCCGGCTCAGAAAAGACGGAAAGATCATCCGGGCCCAGGGCGATGTCTGCGTGACGAAGGTCGCTCTCGACCCGGTTTGGTATCTGTCAGGCATCGCCACCAAGCTCGAGGTCGATGAGGGCGAGCTGCGGCGTTTGTTGTTCCAGGAAACGGGAGGGATGTATCCCGAGCTGATCACGCGTCCTGATCTCAAAGTCTGGCTGCCGCCGATCGGCTCCTCCACGGCCTATATCTTCGGCAATCCCGAAGACCTCGCGAATCCTAAAGTTGAACTCACCTGCCGCGTGCACGATGAATGCAACGGCTCCGACGTATTCGGTTCTGACATCTGCACCTGCCGCCCCTACCTCATGTTCGGGATTGAAGACGCCGCTCGCACCGCCCAGGCGGGCGGAGTGGGGATCATCGTCTACTACCGTAAGGAGGGCCGCGCGCTGGGCGAGGTCACGAAGTTTCTCGTTTATAACGCTCGCAAGCGCCAGGAAGGCGGCGACAGCGCCGAGACCTACTTCAAGCGCACCGAGTGCGTTGCGGGAGTGGAGGATGCGCGCTTCCAGGAGTTCATGCCCGACGTGCTGCATTTCTTCGGCATTCGCAAAATCCACAACCTTCACTCGATGAGCAATATGAAATACGACGCCATCGTGGAGAGTGGCATCGAGGTGGTGAACCGGATTTCCATCCCCGACGAGCTCATCCCCCAGGATGCGCACGTGGAGATGGAGGCGAAAAAGGCGGCGGGTTACCTCAGTACCGGCCCGAAGAAGACTCGCGAGCAGCTGCGTAAAGTGAAGGGGCGGAACATTGAAGAGTGAAGTGCCGCTAAGCACGCCGGAGCTCGAATATATCTTCACGCCCAAAGCGATCCGCGATCGCGCGAAGGTGATCTTCGAGCGCACCGAGAAGCGCAAAGGCCACTTCCGCTACCATCCCGAAAAGCTCGAGCCCACGGTGAAGCTGGTGCTCGACGTAATAA
The DNA here is from genome assembly GCA_036559405.1 of Bdellovibrionota bacterium. Lineage (GTDB taxonomy): Bacteria > Bdellovibrionota > UBA1018 > CAIPTA01 > CAIPTA01 > JAKFYM01. Next base: position 2,791 of record DATBTF010000051.1, on the reverse strand, counting down.
AAAAGAAGTACCCGGACCTGAATATTCCGTTCCATTCGCGCTGGGGACATTTCCGCGCGGGTGGTGTGGATCGGGTGAAGGAACTGAACGAGAAGCTCGCCCGCTTCGGTGCCATCGAGCGGGTGCGCTGCAAGCTCGACCTGGTGATCACATCCGTGCTGCTCGACGCCGGAGCCGGCCCAGCATGGAAGTACCGCGATGGCACGCAGCTGCTTTTCCGCTCGGAAGGCCTCGGGGTAGCGAGCCTGCGGATGTTTCTCGCTGGCGCGATGAGCTCCGACGGGCAGACTCCGCGCGTGGACGCTCAGGGACTGGAGAAGCTCAAAATGACTGAGCTGATGACACATTTCCAGACCAACGAACGAAACCCGCTTGTGGGTGTCGAAGGCCGGCTCGGTCTGCTCAAGAGTCTGGGCAAAGCCCTTTCCAATGGCGAGATCTTCGGCACCGGGCGCCCTGGCCATATCTACGATTGCCTGAGAAACCGCTTTGGGGAGTCGATCCCCGCCACAGGTATCCTGAGGGTTGTACTCGAGGGCCTTGGGCCGATCTGGCCGGGACGCATGATGTGTAAAGGTGTGAACCTCGGCGACACCTGGAGGCATTCGGCCCTCGATCCCACCAGCATTATCAAATCTCTCGTTCCCTTCCATAAGCTTTCCCAGTGGCTTACCTATTCGATGATCGAACCGATCCTCGAGGCAGGTGTGCCGGTGACCGGTGTGGAGGAGCTTACGGGCTTGGCGGAGTACCGGAACGGCGGATTGTTTCTTGATTCGGGGCTGATCAGCCTCAAAGATCCGGCCGACGCCGAGCGCGACTGGAAGCCTGAAAACGATCTGATTATCGAGTGGCGCGCGCTCACGATTCACCTGCTGGATCTTGTAGGCGCGGAAGTGCAGAAGGCGCTGAAAAAATCCCCCGCGGACTTTCCCTTGGCCAAGGTGCTCGAAGGCGGAACCTGGTGGGCCGGCCGGCAGCTCGCCGAAGAGAAGCGCAAAGACGGGGTGCCGCCCCTGAACATCGTGAGCGACGGGACCGTTTTCTAGGGACACGTGAAGGTAACAAGCATGAAGCACAAACTCGTAGTGGTCGATCATCCTCTCCTGAAACATAAGCTGGGCTACCTTCGTGATAAAAACACGCCCTCGGCCGGCTTCCGTGCCTTGGTGAAGGAGGTCAGCCGCTCTCTGGCCTACGAGGTGATGCGCGACTGGAAAGAAATGGGCAAGGTGGAGATCGAAACCCCGCTTGCGAAGGCGAGAGTCGATCGGATCCAGAACCCCCCCGTGGTGGTCTCGGTGATGCGGGCCGGGAACGGCATGCTCGATCCCGTGCTCTCGATGATTCCATTCGCCAGCGCGGGATTCATCGGCATCTACCGCGACAAATTCATCCACGACACAGTGGAGTACTATTTCAAAATGCCCGCGGACATCAAAGGCCGCCTGGCGCTGCTCTGCGATCCCCTGATCTCCACCGCCGATACCATGCTCGCCGCCATCGACAGGTTGAAGAGCTATGAGGTGGAGCGGGTGAAAGTGCTTTCGATCCTGATCAGCGAATTCGCCGTGGAGCGCATCCACCATTTCCACCCGGATGTGGAGATCTTCACACTCGGGGTGGAAAAGGAGATCAACGATCTGGGCTATCTCGTGCCGGGTCTGGGAGACGCGGGTGACCGGCTCTATCAGACGAAGTAAGCCTTATCTCCTTGGAGTGGCCGGCGGCAGTGGCTCGGGCAAGACTTTTTTCGCCCGCGCCCTCCGCCAGCAGCTGGGGCCCTCGCACTGCGAGCTGATTTACCAGGACAACTTTTATATCGACCAGTCAGCCCGTTTTGACAGGGACGGCGGCTCGGTAAACTTTGACCATCCTGACTCCATCGACTTCCCCTTGCTCGCGCGCTGCCTGCGGGAGCTGCAGGAAGGCAGGAGCACGGAGATTCCCATCTATGATTTCGCCACCCATACCCGTTCTCCCCAGACACTGAAGGTGGAACCGCGGCCGATCCTGATTGTGGACGGCATCCTGATCCTGCATTCCGAGTTGGCGCGGGGGCTTTTCGACGAGCGGATATTTTTCGACACGCCGGAAGCCATTCGTTTCCAGCGGCGCATGGAGCGCGATGTAAAGGAACGCGGCCGCACTCCCGAGGGAGTGAAAACCCAGTTCCTCAAGCAGGTGAAGCCGATGCACGATCTCTATGTCGAGCCTTCGAAGGCGCATGCGAGTCGCGTGGTTTGCGACCAAGGCGACTTCTCGATGGCATTGCGCGAGGTAAGTGAGAGGCTGCAGAAGTTTTTATGAGCATGCCCGGATTCAACCTGCAGCCGCTGCTGGAGGGAAAACTGGTCCGCCTGCGCCCGCTCCTGGCCGCCGACTTCGAATCGCTTTTCGCCGTTTCTTCGGACCCCCTCGTCTGGGAGCAGCATCCCGAACGAACTCGTTATCAGAGGGATGTCTTCCAGGGTTTTTTTCAAGGGGCTATGGAATCCAAGGGAGCCCTATTGGCTTTCGATTCCATTTCCGGCGAGGTGATCGGTACTTCGCGTTTCACTGGCTTGGATGTTCCCAACGCTCGAATTGAGGTGGGCTATACGTTTCTCGCCCGGAGGTGTTGGGGAAAGGGCTACAATACAGAGCTGAAGAAGCTGATGCTTGGCCATGCTTTCCAATACGTAAACGAAGTTTACTTCTATATTGGCGAAAATAACGTCAGATCCCGGCGGGCCATTGAAAAGATCGGAGCCCAGTTCATAGAAAGGCTGGAGAGACAGCCGAAAGAGGG
>DATBTF010000050.1:0-15029 GCA_036559405.1 Bdellovibrionota bacterium | reverse complement strand
CTGGCTCCAGAAGCCATTTTCCGGCTTGAAGGTTCCAGGGTCATAGCTGCCGGGTGAATAGAGGAAGGTGCCTCTTTGGCCGTACTGAATCAGGAGGAAAATGGCGAGAGGGATCAAGCCGCCTTGTAGCAGCCATAGCAGGCTTCTGAGGCGTTTCTTAAACGGGGAGGATGTCTGTGCCAGCACAACGATCGGAATGGCTCCGAGCGCCGGACCTACGTTCAAGCGAGTGATCAGCACCATCGCCGCCGCAGCACCGATCAGGGCGATACGCCGTCCTTCCCGAAGGGAAACCCGGCCGAAGCAAAGGAAAAGCAGGGCCGTGATCCAGAAAAACTCCGTAGCATGGGCCATGAGCGGCCGCCGGAAAACGTAGTACAGCAGCGGATTGCCGAGACCGAAAAAGAACGTGATCCAAAAGCTCTGAGTGCTGCCCAGGCCCCAGCGCATCCCGAGCTCGAACAGCAGCAGCAGCCCACCCAGAAAGAGGAAAAAGGTTCCGACCACACTCCAGAAACGCAGGTCGGCGTTGAGGGCTCCCTGGGAAAGAACTCCCAGCTTATTGAGGGAAAATCCCACAGCCGTAAACGGCAAGAGGCTCAGGGCCGGACCCGGCGAGCTAATGTTCGAGGGTCTGCCGGGCTTCTCGCCCGCGGGCGGTCGGCAGATGTTGTCGTAGTCGGAATTTTCGAAGCGGGGGTCGCACCAGTCGAAGGTGTGTGTGTGGAAGAGCGCCTGAGTGTAGGCGAAGTAGCCGCCCTCGTCGGCGGCGTTCAGGAGCATGAAAACGGAATGTCCGCTGTATACACGGATGAAGACGAAAGAGAGCGCGAAGACGTAGGCAAGGAGCGCGAGCCGGCCTGCGCGCACGCTCATAGACGTTTATGCTTTCCTTCGGCTATCTGCTTTTCCGTTTCCATGATGGCCGTATAGCTGATCAGCTCTTGGATGCGATCGGACATCTGGCAGATCTTCAGGGTGAGATAGAACACATACACCAGCAGAAAGCCGATCAGGGCGATGTAGATCACGTGGCGGGCGTCGATGATTCCCAGCACGGAGCCCGCGATCCACTGGTAAAGGGGCTCGAGGGCGGGAACAGAAATCAGGAAAAGAGAGATTCCCATCCACAGCACGGCATAAGAAGGGCGCATGCCGTTCCTCTTGATGGAGCGAATCACGAACAGGAAGAAAGAGATCCCGATGATGAAGGCCAGCACTTTTACTCTTATGCCCATTTGCCGATCTTCTTTCTCTGCAGGATGCAGCCGAGGATATTCACGATTCCCTTGAACGGAAAGTAAACCGCGGCCATCGAAGTGAACTCCGATACCCCGTGCTCACGTGCTCGCATCACGACGGGCACTTCCAGGATGCGTGCGCCGCTGTAATAGCTCAGGAGCAGCAGCTGGTTCGTATCGAAGAGCTCGTGGCGGTACATCTTGGCGAAAAACTCGATCACTCGCGGGCTGTAAGCGCGGAAGCCGGAAGTGACGTCGGTGAAAGGAATGCCGGTGAGCAGGGAATCCAGGAAGGCGAAGCTGCGAATGCCAATGCGGCGGAAAAAGTACGACTGGAAGCCTGTTTTCTCCAGGAAGCGCGAGCCGATCACATAGTCGGCACGGTTTTCCTGCACCGGCCGCACGATTTTTTCCAGCTCACTCGCCACGTGCTGTCCATCCCCGTCGAACTGGCAGAGTACATCGTATTTGTTGCGGTGGGCATAGAGGAAGTAGGTCATCACCGTGCCCATCGAGCCGCCAGTGTTCACGCAATGGCTGATCACCGGAACGCCGGCTTTTTCGCAAACGTCTTTGGTGCTGTCGCTCGAACCGTTGTCGATCACTACCACATCATAGTTTGGGGCGTTCTGGGCGAGGTCCTGCAGCGTCTTGGCGATGCTCTTCTCTTCGTTGTAGGCGATCACCGCCACCAGTACGCGCTTCATCGGGCGATCTCCCGGATCACCCTCTGCACCTGCTCGTCGGTGATGCCTACGCTATTGGGAAGATTGAGCGTGCGCTCCCAGAGTGATACCGCTTTTTCGACTCCGGCCGTCTGGTTGTCTGCATAAGGGCGCTGCATATGGTTCGGCAGCCATACGGGGCGGGTTTGGATCTTTTTCTTGCTTAGCCGCTGCATGAGATCTTCCCGCGACTCGCCGTAAGCTTTTGGGTCCACCTGTAGCCCGACGATCCAATGGTTGTTCCGTCCGTAGGAGGGAGAATCCGCCACCACCAGGCCGCGCACTCCCGCAAGGCCCTTGCGATAGGCATCGAACACTTCACTCTTCCGCCGCACGCAATCCTCGATCTTTTCCAGCTGTGCCGTACCGATTGCCGCCTGCACGTTGGTCATGCGGAAATTATAGCCGATCTCGTGATGCACGAAGCGCACTTCGTCGTCTTTGGCTTGGGTCGTGAGATATTTGGCCTTTTTCGCGAGGGCTTCGTCGTTAGTCATGATCATTCCGCCGCCACCGGTGGTGATGATCTTGTTCCCGTTGAAAGAGCAGGCGCCGATTCGGCTAATGGTGCCGGTGTGGCGCCCTTTGAAGGGGCCGTCGGAGTATTTCGTGCCCAGGGATTCGGCGGCATCTTCCACCACGGGGAGCGAGAACTCCTCACCTACGGCAAAGATCTGGGGATCGACGGCGTTGCCGAATACATGCACGGGCAATATCGCGGCGATCCGGCGGCCGCTCTTACGGTTGAAGAGGGCGCCCGAGCGCTTTTCCGCGTGCTCCGCGAGAAAGCGTCGCAATTTTCCGGCATCGATATTGTAAAAGTCGTCGGCGTCGAAGAACACCGGTTCGGCGCCCACGTATTTGATCACGTTCACCGAGGCGATGAAGGTGAGGGTGGGCACCAGCACTTCCTCGCCCGCCTTCACGCCGGCGAGTTCAAGCGCCACCTGGAGGGCGGCGGTGCCGCTGGCGCAAGCCACGGCAAATTTTGCTCCCACGTAGCGGGCGAATTCTTTCTCGAAGCGATCCACGAAAGGGCCTGCAGACGAAACCCAGCCGCCGTCGAGGCATTCCTTCACGTACTCCCATTCGCGCCCGGCGATATGAGGCACCGAGAGGGGCACGAACTCCAGATTGTCGTTGGTTTCTTTCATGCGGTGCCTACTTGGCGCTGACTCCCTGTCCGGTGAATACATTTTTCCGGTACCAGTCGTAGGTGTGCAGGATGCCTTCCCTGAGCCCCACTTTGCCCTCGTACTGCGTGGCGCTCTTTGTCTTGCTCATGCTCGGGCAGCGGCGGGCCGGTGAGCCAGGCGTATCCGCCTGGGCATTCACCTTCTGCTGTTTTTCGACCACGGCGAAAACGGTTTCCGCGAGCTGCCCGATTTTTACCTCGGGAGTTTCATTCCCGACATTGAAGGTGCCGTTAAGGCCGGCGGGCGATTCCGCCAGCCGGGTGATCATTTCTACGGCATCGCTGATGTAGCAGAAAGTGCGCGAGTGGCTCACGCTGAATACGTCGATCGCGGCGCCCGTGGGTGCGTTGTATCCCTTCTGGAGAAGCTCGGGGATCACGTGGGAAAGACCCATGCGTGGGCCGTAGATGTTGTGCGGACGGATGATGGTATGGGGGACGCCGGAATGGGCGCACATTCCTTCCCCATAAATTTTGGAGAGCATATAGCTCGAGCGGGCGCTCGTTACATCCATCGAAGTGAGCGGAGTGCTTTCCGGGGTGGGCAGCTCGATTCCGAAGTACGCCAGAGTGCCGGCATAAACCTCACTCGTGGAAAAGAACACGAAGCGCTGGAGGTTCTTCTGGCGCTTGGCCAGCTCGAGCGCGTTCATCAGCAATACGAAATTCTTGCTCAGCACGTTGAACGGTTCGCTCAATACCTTGGAGACTCCGATCACGGCGGCAAGGTGGTAGATGAAGTCATAGTCGTTCGCGCACTGATTAACGAACTGCTGGGTCTCGAGGTCGGCCTCGATCAGCTTCACATTCGGCTGCTTCACGAGCTCCGCGAGATCGGGATCGCGTACGCCGCGGTAAAAGCTGTCCAGGAGATGCACCTCATGGCCTTTGTCGGCGAGAAATCGCCCGAGATGGAAGCCAATGAAGCCGGCTCCACCCGTGAGCAGGATTTTTTTCTTCATGGGCTTCCTCGGCCGATGGAGGCCACGGCTACGCCCAGGCCGGCGATGCGCTTCAGCTCAGCGGTTTCCAGGACGTGGTTGGCATCGAACAAGAGAGCGCCGGAGCCCTTGAGCCAACGGCCGAAATCGAACTCTCTGTAGTGGGCGTGTTGTACCGCCAGCACCACGCCATCGAAGCCCGCCGCGGAAGGGATTTCTTTATGAACTTCGGCCTTCACTTCGGGCCAAGTCGTCACCAGTGGATCGTGGGCGTGCACCACGGCGCCCATCCGCAGGGCCTCCGTGGCAAAGATTTCGGAAGGAGAGTAGCGGGTGTCGGAAACGTCCTGGCGATAGCTGATGCCAAGGATCAGCAGCTTCTTGCCTTTGAGCGAACCGAGCTTCTCCTTGATCTTCTTCAGAGAAACGAGGGGCATATCGCGGTTGGCCTGGATTGCCATTTCGCAGAAAGGAAAGCTTAGATTGAGCCCGAACAGGTTGCGGGCGGATACAGAGCCGAGGAGCGGATCCTTCGTCAGGCAGTAGCCGCCTACGCCGAATCCCGGCTGGCGCAAGTTCGAATGGGTGGGCCGTACGCGGATCGCGTTGATGATTTCGAACATATCGACGCCCACGGCTTCGCCGAAGCGGCCCCACTCTTCCGCGAAAGCGATGTTCACCGCCCGATAGGAATTCTCCAGCACCTTGGCCATCTCCGAGGCGGTGCAAGATCCCAGGCGGGTGAGGGGAAAGTCCTTCACGTTGATCACTTTTTTCAGGAAGCTCTCGCAGGCATCGGCGGCCTTTTCGGTATAGCCCGCGAACACTCGCCAGAAATTCACGATGGAGTCGAAGTACTGTTCTCCCGGCATTACCCGTTCGTAGGAGTGGGCCAGGAGAAGCGAGTCGGGCGCGCGGCCGTTCTGCTTCAAGGCGGCTTGAATTTCCGGCATGGCCACTTTCTCGCAGGTTCCGGGGGGCACCGTGGTCTCGATCAGGATCAGGGCGCCATCGGGCATTCGTTCGGCGAGGGTGCGGAGGGCAGCGCGCATGCCGGAGAAGTCCACCGCAGGGGCGCCTTCTTCTCCTTGAGTCACGTCGAGGTGGATGTCGACCACGCTTACGGAAGCGAGGCGGTAGGCGTCGGCATTCGTTGTAGAGAAAAAATTTCCGGCTTTGAATGCTTGTTCGAGCGCATGCGCCATTTTGGGATCACGGCTTTCGAAAGGCAGGTGGCCGCTATTGATGGCTGTGACCTTTTCCTTGCCGGGAGCATCGGGCAAATCAACGCCGATCACGTTGAAATGCGGCGCGCCGCTTTTGTCGCGCGCGCTGGCCACGGCTAACGCCATGGCAATTCCCACGAAGCCAAGGCCCTGCACGCAAACCACGGGTTTTTGCGCACTGGAAACCTCGAGCCCCTGGGACCGGCCTAAGTCCTGAAAGCTGAGCATCGCTCCTATAACTACAAGCAAAAGCCCTTTCATTCTACAGAAATGCTAAGGCAAAACCATATACTGGACTCAAACAATCGGATTGATCTATTTGCGGGAAAGATCGAGCTTTCGGACGAAGGAAATCACCTTGGCGGTATGCACGCCTACTCCCTCCTTGTTCAGGTGGTAGGAGGTGTCGGTGAAGTAGCGGCGTTCGAGAAAAAAATCTCTGGGCTTACCCATTGTTGGCAGACCCGCGGCTTTCAGGCTGGAGGCCAAGCCTTCGAGGTATAGCGCTGCATGAGGGGTTTCGGGAGTAAGCGTGTTCGGAAACGAAAGATAGAACCTAATTCCGTTTTCCTCGCACCAACGCTGGAAGGCCAAAAGCCTTGGCAGGGCGGGGAGAGGGGTTTCCAGCTTCTTGGGAAGGTCCACTTCCGTCCCTGTATAGGCAACGGTCAGGAACTTGGTCTGGTCGCCATGGGGGCTGATGTTGTCGCTTCCGTAGCCCGTGGTGCCGGGGCGTGCCGACCTATACAGCAGATGCTTGAGGAAGGCGTCAAAGGGATGCTGTACCGCCATGAATCGGAGGAACTGTAGCTGGGAGAGGAGGGGAACTCCCTGGAAATGGGCGTGATCGAAGATCCGGTAGTAGTCGAAGGCCATCTGGTTGTACGTGTCGCCGTCCTGGTAGAGCTCGTATTCCGGGATGAGTACGATCACGTCGCCTGGCCGCGCCACGGAGGAAGCTTCCGTAAGATAGAAATTCAGCCCGAGGCCGGCGTGCTTGGCCATATTGAAGGCCGGCCGGCCGAGTTCGCGGGAGACCTGCTCTGCATTGAGTCCCATCAGCGTGGCGCTGCCGCCCAGGAAAAGGATTTTAGGCTTCTTTTCGCTTAGGGCGTAGCCATCCTTCTTCGTCTTCATCTCGTGCACCCAGAGGAGGCGCTCGTCGAGACCCGTGAAGTAGTAGGCGGGCACGAGGTAGAGGGCATAGCAGGCCAGCACCGAGACCAGAACACGCGGCAGGAATTTTTGATTTTGCTTCGCGCTCATCCAGCCTCAAAAATTAAAGTAAAGGAACTTCGCAACGTGCGTCTGCGCTTCGATAATCATCAGCGAAGAAAATAGCAGGAATCCCGTATACAGAGCGGTGCGCGGGCGGGGCGTGAAGCGTGAGCGCAGGTCATTGGAATTTTCGGCCGCCAGCACCAGTAGCAGTCCCACGGCCAGGGCCAAAGAGATCGTATAGTAGCTGAGATAGGTGCCGTAGAAAGGCGTGAAGAAGTTCCCGAACCGAGTCACGGACAGTGGCTTAAGCAAGGCCGCGAAGCGTTCCAGCGCCCCGGGCAGTATGAAGCCGCTCAAGCCAGCCATCCCTCGCAGCATTTTCATGGCGTCGGCCCAAGTGGAAGCGCGGAAGAAGACCCAGGCGAAGTTGACGAACTGGAAGGTGAGGAACCAAGCCAGCCAGCCCGGTAGCGGCCGGCCGTAACGGCTCCAGGAAAGATACGTGACCATCGCCAAGCCGTGGAGCAGCCCCCAGAATAAAAAATTCCAGCCGGCGCCGTGCCAGAGCCCACCAACAAGAAATACAATCAGCACATTGCAGTAGGTTTTCCCGTTAGAACCCTGACTGCCCCCCAACGGGACATAGAGATAGTCCCGAAGGAAGTGGCTCAAGGTGATGTGCCAGCGGCGCCAGAAGTCCTGGATCGTGAGTGCCTTGTAGGGGGAATGGAAGTTCGTCGGCAGACGGATGTTGAACATCAGCGCGAGCCCGATCGCCATGTCGGAGTAACCGCTGAAATCGAAGTAGAGCTGGAGAGTGTAAGAAAGCGAGGCGAGCCAGGCGTGCGCGAAGGGCACGGAGGGGAGATCGTCGAAACCTTTGACCGCCCAGTAGGAGAGCGTGTCGGCCAGGAGAAGTTTTTTCGCCAGGCCGATAGCGAGAAGATAGAGCCCCTGGTTGAAGTGGGCGAGCTGGAACGCGCGACTTTTGGAGGATTCGAACTGTGGGATCACGTCGCGGTATTGGATAATGGGGCCGGCGATCAGGTGGGGAAAGAAAGAAACCACCACAGCGTAGTCCAGGAGGGCATAGTGGGAGAGGCGCCCGCGGTAGCAGTCCACCAAATAAGCGATCTGTTGGAAGGTGAAGAAGCTCAGGGCGAGCGGCAGCACCACGGGCGGTACCGGGAACTGCCAGCCGAAGAGAGCGTCCAGGTTTTCCACGGCAAAGGCTTTATATTTGAAATACGCCAGCAGCCCCACGTTGGCGGCTAGTCCGGTCAGCAGCACCGCATGACGATAGTTCCGATTCGTTTGCAGGTGCCGCCCCAGTGCAAAGTTCAACGCAATCGAACCCAATAGCAGGGGCACGTGGCGGGGGTTCCAAAAACCGTAGAACACCACGGATGCCACGAGAAGCAGGAACTTTCCCGTCGAGGCGCCGCGGAACAATCGCTGGCAGCCGAAGTAGAGGGCCAGAGTGAGCGGCAGGAAGATAAAAAGAAAAATCGTTGAATTGAACAGCATCGGACCGCACGGAAAGTGAGTGAGATCAAAGTCATACAACTTGACGCGTTTGTCAATTTCCGCCTAGTCTCACGAAGTGATCAGACGGACGAAAGAAAGCGCCCTGCTCTACGCCGCGACAGCTCTCGTCTTTTTCCTGTTTGCATTGCGCTTTTGGCTCGCCTCCATGGGGAAAGCCCTTTGGGGAGACGAGGCCGTGGCCATGGCGATCATCCGCATCTACTCTTACGGACAGTTCCTCGTCCAAGGGAGCCCAGAGGCTAGCCCAAACCCGCTCTACTACCTTCTGGATAAACTCTCGTTCGACCTCTACGGAGCTGAACCCCAGTTCTGGTGGGACCTGCGGCTGTTCAACCGGATCTTGCCCGCAACATACTGGGCTGTCGCCGGCGCTTCCGTTTTTGCGTGGACCTATAGGCGTTCGATGCAACGGCTGGCGATGCGGCCCCTGTGGGCTTTCGTAACGGCTCTGGGCATTGCGGTGTTCTTTCATTCCTGCTCTTTCATGAATACATATGCCATCGAAGACCGCGCCTATTCGCTGTGGGTGTCCCTCTCCACTCTGCAATTTTTGGCTTGGCTCGATCTGCTTCTCGATGCGAAGCAGCGAGGGGCGTGGGTACGATACGGAACTTTCTCCGTATTGATGGTTCTCACGGCCGCCCCAGCCTTGGGACAGGTTGCGTTGGGGTTACTGGTGCTACTCGTGCTGCAGTCGTGGGAATCGCGCGGGCGGGGCATGAAGCGATTTGCTGTTCGAGGCGGAGTCCTATTTTTCCTGTGTGCCTCTCTTGAGTTCCTTTACTTCCGCCGGGGAAACATGCCTTACGATACGGGCTGGTTTACCTATGCCCGTTATTTCGAATCCTTGGGGGAAGTGATCGCGAAAGCGTTTCATCACCATTCGGCGAAGGGTCTGGCGATCACGATGCCGCTTCTTTTCGTCTTCCTGCCGTTTTGGCGAAGGCGGGAAAGGAAGCTGCTGGCTCTCGTAGCCTACAATATCGGTTTGCTGGCTTTGACTTTCCTTTGCTTCAAGGGAGCCCAGGCTAAGGGAGGGATGTGGGTTTCACGTTACGTGATTTTTCTCATTCCCTCTTTCGTAGCCCACTATCTGCTCGCTCTAGCGCTCATCGGTCGCTGGCTCGGAAAGAGAATTCCAAAGGGAAAGATAAAAATACGCAACGAATGGCTTGTGCTCGGGATTTGGGCTCTCTTCCAGGTTTTTTCTCTAGGAGGAAAGAACTATGTGCTTGCTCCGATCCGGGACTGGCCGAAATTTCGTGAGCGGAATGCTTATGCCTATAACCCCTCCGGCAAATGCCGTGCGCTTGGGGGTGCGGAATTTCAGGCCCTGGACGCCTTCAACGATCTTTGCCGTGGGATTGTGAGCTCCCAGCCCTAACGGGCTTCCGCGGATTCAATCCCCAGCGAGCGACGCAAAAGATAGACGGGACGCTGTTTGATCTCTTCGAAAATCTTTCCTACATAGAGCCCCAGAACACCCATCAGCAGCATCTGCATGCCGCCAAAGAGCGAGAGCATGATCACGGTGGAGGTCCAGCCGGGAACCACGCCTTTTCCGAACAGCTTTTCCCAAACGGCGAAAGCCCCGTATACGGCGCCGAAAACACAAGACAGCAGGCCAAGGTAAAGAGAGAAGTAAAGCGGCAGGGGCGAGAAGGAGAGAATCCCGTCGGCGGCGAACCGGAACATCCGGCGAACGGAATACTTCGTGACGCCGTATTTCCGAGCGGGCGCGGAAAACTCGAGAAAACAAGAACGGAAGCCGACCCAGAATGCCAGGCCGCGCAGGAAGCGGGCGCGCTCCCGGCACTGGCGCAGGGCGAGCACGGCCCTGCGGTCGAGTAAACGGAAGTCGGCGGCATCGCGGAAGTTGCGGATGCCTGAAAAGCGGCGGAACAGGAAGTAGTAGTAGCGGCTGCTGAGGTTCTTGAAGAAGGAGGCGCCCGCAGTTTCTTTCCGGCGAGTATGCACCACCTCGAACCCCTGCTTCCATTTGGCCACCATCTCCGGAATCAGCTCGGGCGGATGCTGGAAGTCACCGTCCATGAGGATCACGGCATCGCCATCGGCGAAGTCGAGGCCGGCCGTAAGTGCGAACTGGTGGCCGAAGTTCCGGGAGAAAGAGAGCAGCTTGATGCGGGGGTCTTGGCTATGCAGGTTCGCCACCGCTTCCGCCGTTCCGTCGGTGCTGCCGTCGTCCACGAAAACGATCTCGAATTCGCGCGTCAGGGGCTCGAGTACGGAGCGAAGCTTAGGCGCCAGGGCGGGCACGTTTTCCTGCTCGTTGAGCACTGGTACTACAACGGAGAGTCGCATGATGCGCTCGAGCCTATCACCAAATACGGGGCTTACCAACCGAGTTCAGTCAGGATGGAGCGCAGCCGCTGCTCGTAAGCGGCTCGGCTGAAGTGGTCACGTAGATGAGAGGTCTCCTGGGCATTTCGGGGAGGGAGGGAGACCGCCCTTCGCAAAGCTTCCGCCAAGGCGGGGGCGGATCTGGGGTCAGCCTTGAGAGCCCTGCCCGGTGCTTCGCCGTAGTGCCGAAGCGAAGCGGAATCCGCCACCACTAGATGCAGGCCGAAGGAAAGCGCTTCCGCCGCTACCAGCGAGAAGCTCTCTTGGCAAATCGAGGGAACACAGGCCACTTTCGCGGACTGCATCAGCGAGAGCATCTCGTTTCTCGCGAGCTTGCCGTGCAAGCAGACATTAGAAAGCTTGGTTGCGGCTGCTTCCACTTCCTTCCGCAAGGGCCCTTCTCCAACGATGGTCATGCGTAGCTCGGGCAGCAGAGCGGCTGCGGCCAGGAACTGGCGGATTCCTTTTTCTTCGGAGAAACGTCCGACGAAGATGATGTCGGTCTTTTCCGGAGAGTGGGCGATTTCCGGCAGTTCGATCCCGTGCGGGAGAGTGCGAATGAGGCTGGTATCAATGCCTGCGGCCTCCAGCTCCTTTGCGATGTAAGGGGAGGGTGCCAGCAATCTCCTCGTCGATCGAGCCAGAAGGTCGCCGCGGCGGAGCTCGAACAGAGCCGTGCTGTGGTAGGTGCTTTTGACAGGATCGGAATTGCAGTTGCGCAGGATGGGGCGCAGGAAGCTGGGGTCGTCGCGGCATACTTTGCACTCTTTCCCCTGATAGAGCGCCAGGCCATTGGTGCAGTAGAAGCGATGGTTATGCACGGTCATCAGGGCGGGAATCCGTCTCGCAGCCACCCAGCGCAAAAACGCGGGCCCCAGCAGTGGATGGATATTGTGCACGTGGAGGAAGCGCACGGGCTGGGCCTCGAGAACCTGATCCCAAGCAGTTCGATGGCCAGCCGTCAGTGCGGCCCCTGCATCCGCCAGACTAGTTCCGCGTTTGAGGGCCGCAACAAAATCAAAAGTCTCATAGCCAAGGGCGGAATAGGCCGAAGGGAGGGTGGCTACATGGGCGTCTTCCCCTCCGCGCACAAGGTAGGGCACGTGCACGATGCCAACCCTGTGATTTTCCTTATCCCTTCGATTCCCCATGGGGTTCATTGTATGTTAGGACCTGCCAGGAGAGGCCAAAAATGACAAGAGACAACGTTTTGAATGGCGCCCGGGAGTATTTCCGAGCGAATTTTCAGGCCAAGCCCTTCGTTCCCGGCGAAACCTATATCCCGCCCAGCGGAAAGCTGATGTCCGAGGATGATTTGGCCGCCCTCGTAGACGCCTCTCTCGACCTTTGGCTCACGGCCGGGCGCTTCAGCAAGGAGTTCGAGGCCGAAATCCCGAAGCAGTTCGGTCGAAAAATCAGCGGTCTTCTGGTGAACAGCGGCTCCTCGGCCAACCTCGTGGCGATCTCTGCCCTTTCAGCTCCTATGATGGAAAAGCTAGGCAGGCCCCGCCTCAAGCCGGGCGATGAAGTGATTACCGTAGCCGCCGGCTTTCCCACCACCGTGAACCCTCTCGTGCAGACGGGCCTCAAACCCGTTTTCGTGGACGTGGACCTCACCACCCTCGACGCCACCCTGGAACAGATTCAGAGCGCCTTCGTGAAGGGGAAAACCAAGGCGGTAGTGCTGGCGCATACGCTGGGCAATCCCTATCGCGCCGATCTTCTAGCGAAGTGGTGTGCGTCCGAAGGTCTCTACTTGATCGAAGACTGCTGCGATGCCTTGGGCGCCGAAATCGAAAGCGAAAGCGGGATGTCGTTAGCCGGCTCCTTCGGCGACTACTCCACCGTTTCTTTCTATCCCGCCCACCACATCACTACGGGCGAGGGCGGAGCGGTGATGCCCAAAGATGGCCGTCTCCGTAAAGTGGCCGAGAGCATGCGCGACTGGGGACGCGATTGCTGGTGCGAGCCGGGCAAGGACAATACCTGCGGCAAGCGTTTCGGCCAGCAACTCGGCGATCTTCCCGACGGCTACGACCACAAATACACCTATTCCAACGTGGGCTATAACCTCAAGGCCACCGATATGCAGGCGGCCCTGGGCCTCACCCAGCTCAAGCGGGTGAAGGAGTTCATCGAAGTTCGCCGGAGAAACTGGAAGACCCTTTACGATGGAATCAAAAGCTCTCCAGTCCTGAAAAACAAACTCATTCCAGTCGAGCCCACCCAAGGCACCCGCCCGTCGTGGTTCGGCTTCGCCATGCATACGGCCCCTGGCCTGGACCGCGAGAAGCTCGTAGCCAAGCTTGAGGAGCGCAAGGTGGGCACGCGTCTGATGTTCGCCGGGAATCTGGTGCGCCAGCCGGCCTATAAGGGTGTGGACTACCGTGTGGTGGGTGAACTCAAAAATACCGACGAGGTGATGAAGCGCACCTTCTGGATCGGAGTGCATCCGCAGATCGATGCCGCCATGGCCCGCTATATGCTGGAGACCTTAGAGCGTACGGTGAAGGAACTTTAGTCCGTTCCCGACTACCCGTTTTTGGTAGACCAATCGTAGTGGAAGTCTTTGTCGTCCCAGGGCTTGCGGGTAATTTCCTGGGGATCATGAGGTTCCGTGGCGCAGTTGGCCACGATCGAGCTGCCGGAGCCCAAGCCTTTGAATCCATTCCAAACGCCGGGGGGAACGATGGCCAGCTGGCTAGTCTGTTCGTCCAGGAAGATCGTCTGGCTTTTCCCGTAAGTAGCCGAATCTTTACGGCCGTCCCAGAGGCCTAGCTGGATGGAACCTACGACTACGAGGTAGTTCAAAGCCATGCGGGAATGGTGGTGCCAGGCCTTCACCACGCCGGGGTGGATCTTGCTGAAGTAGATCTCGCCAAAGGCCTGAAACTCGGGGTCGTCTTTGCGGAGCATATGAAAAATGGCTCCTCGATCATCGATGATTTTGCGCTTGGAAATGAGTTGAACGCCCTGAATCTGCACCGTATTTGCCATGGGGCTAACCTTAGCATATGGTGGCCGTATGCAAACAGTGATTCTCTGCGGCGGAAAAGGAACCCGTCTTTCGGAAGAAACCCAGCTGCGCCCGAAACCCATGGTAGCCGTGGGGCGCCACCCTATCCTCTGGCACATCATGAAGTACTACGGATCCTATGGATTCAACGACTTCACTCTCGCCACTGGCTATCTCGGCGACTACATCAAGAACTACTTCCTGCACTATGCCGAGCTGAACAGCGATTTCGAAGTGGACCTCTCGTCCGGCAAGATCACCGGCCTCCAGCGCGGGAGCAAAGAGGACTGGAAGGTGCGCCTGATTGATACGGGCCCCGATACACTCACGGGCGGACGCCTCCTGCGCCTCAAATCCTTTCTCAAAGACACGTTTTTCTTCACCTATGGCGACGGGCTCTGCGATGTCGATTTGAACGAGCTGCTTAAATTCCACAAAAAGCACGGCAAGCTCGCGACCATCACAGCCGTGCGTCCCACGGCCCGTTTCGGTGGTATCGAGATTCACGACGACGGCAGCATTAAGGTCTTCCGCGAGAAGCTTCCCGCCGATGAGAACTTCATCAACGGCGGCTTTATGGTGCTGGAGCCCGGCGTTTTCAAATACCTCCAGGACGACGAAACCATACTCGAGCGTCAGCCGATGGAGAAACTCGCGCAAGACGGCCAGCTCATGGCGTTCCAGCACCAGGGTTTTTGGCAGTGCATGGATACAATCCGCGACCGCGAAGTGCTCGACGAGCAGTGGTCCGGCGGAAAGGCGCCTTGGAAGCGCTGGGATTGAATGGACTTCCGTTCCTCCTATAGCAACCGCAGCATTTTTCTGACGGGCCATACAGGCTTCAAGGGCTCATGGCTTTCTGAATGGTTGCTTTCCTTGGGCGCGAAGATCACGGGCTATTCCGTCGATATTCCTACCAATCCGTCTTTGTTTGAGGAGCTTGGCCTGGCCAAACGTTTCGTGGCCGATATGCGCGGAGACGTTCGCGATCTTTCCTCTGTAAAAAAAGCGATGGAAAAATCTCAGCCCTCGATCGTATTTCACCTGGCGGCGCAGCCGCTGGTGCGGGCGAGCTACGACGATCCCGTGGGCACGTTCTCCGCCAATATCATGGGCACGGCGAATGTGCTCGAAGCCTGCCGGCACGTAAAAAGCGTGAAGGCGGTGGTGGTGGTTACCACGGACAAAGTTTACGAGAACGTCGACGCTGGCAGGGCCTTCAAAGAGAGCGACCCGCTGGGCGGTCACGATCCCTATTCCGCCTCGAAGGCGGGAGCGGAGATCGTGTTTTCGTCCTATGCGCGCTCGTTCCTGAACGGCTCGTCAATCGCGGCCGCTTCAGCTCGTGCGGGTAACGTGATCGGGGGAGGGGATTGGGCTACTGATCGCCTTGTGCCCGACTGCGCCCGCGCTTGGCGTAAGGGGGAGAAGGTTACCGTGCGTAATCCGAAGTCAGTGCGCCCCTGGCAGCATGTGCTCGAACCCTTGAGCGGCTACCTGCGTTTGGGGCAGATGCTCCTGGAGAAACCCGAGGGCGTGGCGGGTGAGGCGTTTA
>DATBTF010000049.1:0-45939 GCA_036559405.1 Bdellovibrionota bacterium | reverse complement strand
CCTCAGCTTGTCAGGATCATCAGAACCGAGCTTTTCCGCATGATTGCCGGCGCAAGGCTTCAGGGAATATTTCACTGCCTCATCATCGCCCAGAGAGAAAGGAACCGTGCTCCAGTAGCGGATCTTCTGGTAAGGAATCCTTCCGGGCTGCTCTTGGATCAGCTTCCCGTTCACGATACCTCCCAACGCGCGCTTCTCCCGCCAGATCCCGATTTCCTTCGCCGACTTGACGGGTCCCACAAGCGCTGTGCGCAGGACATCGGCAAAAACTTGGGCATCGTTGATCGGGAAGGTGGTGGCGTTGTTCATCGCGAAATCCATACGACCGCTGGCGTTCGAAAGCTCTTCGGGCATGCGCAGGGAAAAGGAGACCGCGCGCACGTCTTTTTGATCGTCGGGATTGATCTTGCCGTCGGCGTTCGCAAACCGCACGTCCGCAGTATATTGACCGGGCACCGAGAAGATCCCTTTCTTGATCCGTGCCGCCACGGAGGGCGCCGAATTCTCCACGTCGTAGATCTCCATATTTCCCAGCACACAGGTGCCTTTGGAGTGCGTGCCCCGCAAATACTTTCCGTGATCGGCATGCTCTTTTTCCTGAATGGCCAGGATCCCATCCCGGATCTGGGCAACGTATTGCTCCTCGTTGGGCAGCAGCGCTTCGAACCGGGAATTAAGGGCGTAGGCCGGGGCCAATTCGTTGGCTGAAGGCTTGCGAGAACCGGAATCATTGACAGGAATCGAGCTGCAGCTCAGTAAAAGCAGCGAACTCCACGCCACCGAAGAAAAAGACCGTTTAGCCATATCACCCCCACCATTCCCGAAATGATACGGATTTCAGCTAAAAAAATAAAGGACATGGCGCGTTTATCCAAGCTTTCGACGAGGCCCGTCATGGGGCCACGGTCCCGGAGACCTCTGCTCAGTCGCAGCGGTCCGCCGGGAAGAGCAGGCTGGGACGGCAAACACCGAAAAGCCCCGGCTCGGCGCAGTCGGCGCCGCAGATTCCGTCCTGGCGGTGGTTATGGAAGCTCCGGGCGAGCTCGCCCGAACGCAGCTCCTGCTTCTTGCGCAGCTTGCATCCGTAGTAGGCCAACACCTCTTCCATCCGGGCGTGGTTGAGCTTCTCGAAGGTGCTGGCGAAGTAGCGGATGCCGTACTCCAGATAGTCAATTGCGCCGTTGATGGCGAGGGCAATGCCCAGTGAGATTCCTACCGTGGGGCCCGCGGAGGTGCCGCCCGCGGTGATCACCATGGCTTTCACCGAGAGCACGATGAGGTCAAGGGTATCCATCTTCTTGCTAATGAGAAGTTTTTCGGCGAGGCCGAGGCCGAGGGAACTGAGGCCGTGGAGCTTGAGCACGTGCGCGAGAGCCTCCATGATCACGGCCTTCACGCCGGGCTCAGCGGGGTTGCTGATTTCCTCTCGCTCGGGAAGATGGGTATCGCCGGGGCGGCCGGGCGCGGGGCCCGGCGCGTCCACGCCGTCGGCGAGGCGCTGGCTCCTCTCTGCCTCTTTGTTCATCGCGAGGACGAGGGCGTTGAAAATGTCGGTCATGTACTTGTGGGTATGGGCGGCTTCATAGCCGGCGGTGAGGGCGAGGCCGATGTAAGCGGGCGAGGCGGGGGAATCGCCGGCGCCGCATTCGGTAGCCTCTTTACGGAGCTGCTCGAGGCCAAAATCATTGAGGCGGGTGAGTGCTTTTTTGTAGTCCTCGTGGGCGAATTCAAGCGTGCGCCGTGAGCCGGCCGCGAACTGCGTGCCCCAGCGGCGGTGGAACACAGCCGTCCGTACGCTCACTTCCGAGCGCGCCGACCTGCGTTTTTTCTTGTCGGCACCGGCCTCGCGCATCACTTTGGACATCTCGAGGTCGAAGCGGTCGGCATCCTTGGAATACTCGCAAAGAGATTCGGCGGCCTCCTTTACGCTGTTGTAGTACTTCTCGCAGGCACCCTTCGCGCGGGTCACCTCGCGCTCGCGAAACTGCTCGAAGTTGCGGCAGCGCTCGGCCGAAATGTTTTCCAGCTTGGGGAGCGCAGCGCACATATCCCCTTCCGCGGCGGCGGCCTGGGGAGTCCGGATCGATACGGAGGCGATGAATGCGAAGGCTAAGGCGATAAAATGGATTTTCATGCCCGCTTGTCGTCAGGCCGGAGGCTCCCCTTTAGTAACCCGCCTGCTTTTCTAAAAAATTTGCCCCCGAAACCCCAAAAGACGGGCATGAGCCACCCGCTCGCCGTAAACGTTTGATATTTAATGTTGGCGGAGAAGGCGAGATTCGAACTCGCGAACGGTGTTACCCGTTACTCGCTTTCCAAGCGAGCGCCTTCGGCCACTCGGCCACCTCTCCGCATCCTGAAAATGATCGCCAACCCCTAGAAAGGGCAAGCCTTTAGCTAGTAACACAGCAACAGGTAAGCGTCCATCCGCGCCTTTCGACGTGCCTCGTCAACCCTTAGGAATCCCAGCATTTCTGCCGATACCTAAGGGTGAAAAAGGCATTCCTCGCTCTCAGCGCTTTGTTCTTGTTCTGCTTCTCGGCAGGGGCAGGCTTATTTTCCTACAAGGACAAGAACGGAACCCTGCACGCTGTAACCTCCGAAGATCAGATCCCCGAGGAATACAAAGCGAAGTCCCGCAAGGTCAGTTCCAGTACCGAGTCCACGGCGCCCTCGAAAGACCTGACGCTCAAGCTCGAACGTGAAGGCAACACCCTGCTCATTCCGGTAAGATTCGGAGACGCAGGCGAGTTTCTGATGATTCTCGACACCGGCGCCGGCATGACGATGATCTCAAAAGAAATCGCCCATAAGGTAAAGGCCAAGCAGATCGGCACTCAGGAAATCGCAACTGCCAGCGATCGTCTGCACATGCCACAGGTGGTATTGCCCGAGGTTTCCGTGAAGCAATTCACCGTGAGGAATATGGCCGTCACCGTGAACGACCTTCCCGTGCGCGGCCGGGCGCAGGGTCTTCTGGGTTTGGATTTTCTGAATCACTTCAAGATGAGCATCGACTCCGCCACGGGCCAGCTGCATCTGGAGAAAAAATAGCTAGGCTCGCCAGCCCGCTCCCGGACCATTCGCCTTCCATAATCCCCGCAGTGCCGCCTTCGCTTCCCCCAGCAGCTCGCGCAGCGGCGCCCAAAGCAAGGTGACTGCCACGAGCAGGAAATACGCCAGAAAAGCCATGCGCCTTCCGACGAGGGGCGGGCCCACGATGAAGGTGCGCCAGAGCACGCTGTATTCCGGAACATAGAGACAAATGAACTCGAGCTCATGTCCCTGCGAAAAGCAGTTCTCGAGGAAGTCCGTGCCGAAGAACACGCCCTGACAGGCCACCCAGGCGGAAAGCGCCACACAGCCAGCCCAGAGAACCCTCCAGCCCGTCGAAAGATCTTTTTCTCGAGCTATAACCGCGAGCGCATAGGCGGCCAGCAGGGAGGCGAAGAGAAAATAGCGCGGACCCCAGAAAGCGCCCGCATGCCAGCACCAATATTTCGCATAGAGAAGCACGAGACCAAGCAGATAAACAGCTCCCGCGCGCAGCACTTCCTTCGACTTTTCTTTTCCTTTCCAGAGAGAAGGATGAAAAAACATCAACAGCCCCGGAGCGAAAAACAACAACCCTCGCCCGAACGACAAGAAAATGTTCAGCAGCCCGAAAAAAAGCGGGTAGCTGAAGCCGGGACCCAGGGAATAAGGCATAAGCGACCGGGTGCCCTCCGGTATCGTCATGGCTAGATAGGCCGTCGGAGAGGCATGCCCGTATTTGATGAAATTTTCGGCCAAGAAGCCCAATGGCAAGAGGGGAATCGCAGCGAGGTAGCGCCAGCGCTTGGAGCGCAAAGCAAAGAAAATCAGGAGCAGCGTCCCTCCCGCAAACGTCGCGATGGCGTTCCATACCGACAGGCAAACGAACACGATGGCAAGCACACTCCGCCCCGAAAGAAACAGCAAAATGGAGGCGAACGCCAAGCAGGCGCAAAAAACCTCGGCATAATAGTCCGTCACGTGCTTGGGAAACATCGTGGCTCCCATGAACAGAAACGCCAGGATCATGGGCTCCGCTCCCCGTTCTTTCCACCTGGCCTCGGTCTTCCAGACGAAAAATAGCAGGCCCAGGAAACAGAAGACATTGAAGCGGCAGATCCACCAGAAGCCGTCTTTGAAGATGTGGCCCAGCAGCAAGAGGGGCGAAGAGACGAGAGGATGCACATAGGAGTAGACCATGGGCACCAGCTTGCCTGCCTGCAACGACTGGAGCAGGGAATCGTAGCGCACGGAAGCATCGCCATGGATGCCGTGGGGGAACATGAAAATGTATTCCACTACGCCGAGCAACAAGAGAAATTGCTCCCATTTGACGGCTCGCAGAATTGGCAAAGATCTCGGCAAAATTCTCTCCGGTTTTCATTTGTTTATAGCGCCTGCTCCGGTAATTTAAAAGCGCATGGCCGTTTGGGATTCGCTTTTCGTATTGCTGGTGCTGGTTCCATTCGTGACCGGCGGTATTTGGCTGCGCAAGCCGGGGCTGCAACTCGAATACACCCAGGCCGGCCCGGCCGCGCTCGTGCTCTTGCTGGCACTTGCCTGGATGATGAAGCGCAAGCGCAATGTCACAAAAAACAGCGCTGTCTGCCGGTTCGCCCTGGAAAAATGGAAAGAGTGGAGCCAAGCCTTGGAAAGAACCCCCACTCGCCCTCTGCTGGTCGCTTGGCTGGCGGTGGCGCTTTTCTGGTTTCTCTCCTCCCTCTCCCGCCACCTTGCTTTCGGAAGCGGCGTGGCGGACCTCGCCATCTTCACCAACGCCATTTGGAACGTGAGCGTATCGGGGGTGCCTTTTTCGTCGATCAAAGGCGGTATCTCGCTCCTTGCTGATCACCAGGATTTCCTGGTGTATCCCCTTGGCTGGATTTTCAAGCTCTGGCGGTCGCCGGTATTTTTGTTGCTGCTCCAGGCCTTCGGCCTTTCTCTGGGAGCGATTGCGCTTTACGGACTGGGACGCCAACGCTTAGGCAAGACCCACCCCATCGTTCCCTGGCTGCCGCTGATGTACTGGCTCTGCGGCCCTCTTCGCGCCGCCAATCTTTTCGACTTCCATCCCGAAGTCTTCATGCTTCCGCTCTTTCTCACCTCCATCTGGCTGCTTCAGGAAAAGAAGGTCGGAAGACGCGCGGTGGGAATCCTGTTTTTCCTCACGGCGCTGGCGGCCAAGGAATCCGCCGGTCCCGTGGCCTGCGGATTGGGACTCGCCTGGATTTTGGAGGCCGGGCCACAGAACACCCGTTACTTCACGCGCCGCTTCGGCTGGGTTGCCATCGTCTTTGGCCTCACTTTCTTTGTGATCGACTCCCGCTACATTCCTTACCTCGCCGGCGGCCGTTACTCTTACTCGGAGCTCTATGCGCCCTTTGGCTCCTCCCCCTTTGAGCTCCTGCTCGCGCCCTTTCGCTATCCGGCGGAGTTTTTCCACCGCCTTTTTTCCCTTTCGCGGATCAAATTTCTCTTCGGCATATTGCTGCCCCTCGGGTTCCTTCCTCTCTTCGCCCCTTCTGCCCTCGTCGCCGCGTTGCCAGGTTTTTTGATGTTGTTCCTGAGCGCGGGTGAGCAGCGGATTTCGCTGGGATACCATTATGCCATCGAACCGATGGTCGGCCTGCTCTTCGCCCTCCCGATCGCCCTGGAGAGCGTGAAGGTGAAACGCTACCTCCCGGCCCTCCTCCCGTTCTGGATGGCGGCCGCCCTGCTCTCGTACGGGCGGAGCGACACCTACTATTGGCGCCACTTCTCTGCCACGAACCACCAGGCCTGGGTGCGGAAGGAAGTACTGAAAAAGATCGGCGGTAATTTGAGCATCTCGGCAAGCTACGCTCTCGTGCCCCATCTTTCCACCCGCCGCTGGGCCAGCGAGCTTTCCGTGACCACCGACGAGCGGAACGTGCCCGTGGACTGCGTGCTCGTAGACAATTCCGTGAACAATACCCCGCTCAGCAACCAGCAGCTCTACGAAATCCAAGCGCGCCTCGAACGCCGCGAGTATAAAGCCGAGCTCCGCTGCGGCACCTTCACTCTCTACCGGAAGAAAAATATCGCCGCCTGCCTGATGGGTCCTCCTCCCTCCTGCCCGGAGCGCTCATGAGGCGCATTCCGGCCTGGGTAAGGGAGAATCCGATGCTTCCCTGGGGCGCGCTCTTCCTAGCGCTCTGCCTCGGCGTAACCCAATTCGGGGGCACCAATGCCCGTTCCCGTTTCGCCGCTCTACGAGCCCTTACCGAAGGCCATACGCTCGCGATCGACAACTACAAAGACTGGACGATCGACTGGTCGCTTTCCCCCAACGGACACACCTATTCCAATAAGGCACCGGGCGCCGTTTTTCTCGGCCTGCCTTTCTTTGCCCTGACGGAAGCCGTGGTGCTTCCCTTGAATGCAAAAAAAATCGACGACAAAGGCCGGGTTCCCGCCCCCGGTTATGGCCAGCATCTTTTTCTCATTCTTTGCCTGCAGATGATCCCCTACCTTCTGCTCGTGCTTTGGCTGGCGAACCAGCTGAAAGAAAAGGGGGCGGGCAAGAACGCCGTCTTATTTTTCACCCTCGCCTCCCTCTTCGGCAATACGGCGGCGATTTATATGAACTGCAATTTCGGCCACGGCCTGGCCGCGCTGCTCTTTCTCGCTGCTTATTTTTTCTGGAGCGAGCGCCGTTATGTGCTCGCCGGCCTTTTCGTCTCCTGGACTCTGCTCACCGACTACGGTATCGCCTTTGCGCTTCCGCTTTTCCTCGCGGCCACGGTCTGGCGCGAACGCAGCGGAAAAAGCCTCCGGCAGATCGCGACCGGCGCTCTTCCCGCCGCGATAGTCTGGGTCTGGTATCACACGGCCGCCTTCGGTAGCCCCTTTGCCACGGCCATCCGCTACTCCAATCCCGAGCAGATCGACCCTCCCCTGGGGCAGTTCGTGATCCAAGGCGCGTTTTCTCTCGTGCCCTCCTTCACCGTGCTCCTGCGTCTTCTCTTCGGTCCCGAACGCGGCCTGCTCTTCACCCAGCCTTGGGTGCT
The DNA here is from genome assembly GCA_036559405.1 of Bdellovibrionota bacterium. Classification (GTDB taxonomy): domain Bacteria; phylum Bdellovibrionota; class UBA1018; order CAIPTA01; family CAIPTA01; genus JAKFYM01. The sequence goes on along the minus strand of DATBTF010000049.1, from coordinate 38,878 downwards.
GGGTGTGTTCGCGCTCCCGTTTCTGAAAATAAAGGGTCTCCCGAGAGGAACCTCTCTTTTGCTAGTCGGCTCGCTTTCGGCTCTTCTTTGGTTTGTCGCCGGCGTGGGTGGGTGGCATGGCGGCTGGTGCGCCGGTCCTCGCTATCTTTCCGCGATGATTCCTGCAGCGGCTCTGGCCTTGGCGCAGAACTGGGACGCCCTGCCTTTGTGGCTGAGACACGCCCTCTGGCCTGCCTTGCTTGTGGCGCTGGCGTTCCGCCTCCTGGTGTTCCCGTTCTCGAACCTCGCTCCCATGACGAACCTCTGGATCCACTACCTCCAGGAATTCCGCGGGGAGCATGTCGGCACCTCGATCCTGCGCATTTCGATGGCGGCAGTGTTTGTGCTCATCGCCCTTCGGTGGCATAAGCGAAGAAACGGAACCATATGGTACAGGGAAAAAAACTAATCGTTGTGCTGCCCGCCTATCGGGCGGAGAAAACGCTCGAGCGCACGGTAAAAGCCGTGCCCCCGGGTTACGTGGACGAGTTCATCCTTGTCGACGACTCCAGCCCCGACGCCACCGTGGCCACGGCCCGCCAGCTCGGCCTCACCACCATCGTGCATGAGAAAAATCTCGGCTATGGCGGAAACCAGAAAACCTGCTATGCAGCGGCGCTCGAGCGCGGGGCCGAAGTAGTGATCATGCTCCATCCCGACTACCAGTACGATCCGCGCCTGGTGCCGGTGATGGCGCATATGGTGGCCACCGGAATCTACGACGTGGTGCTCGCCTCCCGCATTCTTGGCCGGGGCGCCCTGGAAGGCGGAATGCCGCTCTACAAATACGTCGCCAACCGCTTTCTCACCGCGGCCGAGAACATTCTGCTGGGTCTCAAGCTCAGCGAGTACCACACGGGTTATCGCGCCTATAGCGCTCAGGCCTTACGTTCGGTGAACTGGCGGCGAAATTCCGACGACTTTGTCTTCGACAACCAGATCATCGCCCAGTTCCAGGCGGCGAACCTGAAGTTCGGCGAGATTTCCTGTCCCACGAAGTATTTCGACGAGGCCTCGTCCATCAACTTTAGACGCTCTGTAAAGTATGGCTTCGGCGTGCTGGGCACCGCCCTGCTTTATCGCCTGCATATCTGGGGGGTTTTCAACCACCGGATCTTCGCAAACACTACGCGTCAAAAGAACTAATTCAGTCCCCCATGAATCTTTGATTTCCTCAGCCAATCCTTGCTGGGCAAGGGGGGATTCGATATCTCTCTTCTTGGTGGCCTGGCACCATGCAAACTGTCGGGGCTAACCCCGCCAGGACCGGAAGGTAGCAACGGTAACCCATTGGCGGTTGTGACGTGGCACCGCCGGGCCGCCCTTTTAATTTCTATGTCTTATCTCGTTCTCGCACGCAAATACCGACCCCGCCAGTTCTCCGAACTCGTGGGCCAAAGCCATGTGGCCACCACACTGCTGAACGCGTTCAAGCAGAACAAGCTCGGCCAGGCCTATCTGCTCACCGGTACCCGCGGTGTGGGCAAGACTTCTGTGGCGCGCATTTTTGCCAAAGCCCTGCGCTGCGAAGACGGCAACTCCCAGCCAGGCGGAAAAAGTCCCGGCATCAGCTGCGAAAAGTGCCAAAGCTGCAACGAGATCAACGCCGGCTCCTCGATGGACGTGCTCGAGATCGACGGAGCTTCCAACAATGGCGTGGAGAACGTGCGCGAGATCCGTGAGCAGGTGAAATTCCTGCCCTCCCGCGGGCGCATGAAGGTCTACATCATCGATGAAGTGCATATGCTCTCGAATAGCGCCTTCAACGCCCTCTTGAAGACGCTGGAGGAACCACCCGCCCACGTGACTTTCATCCTCGCGACCACGGAAGTGCAGAAGATCCCCCCCACCATCCTTTCCCGCTGCCAGCGTTTTGATTTCCGCCGCGTGCCCCTTCCCCTGATCGCCGACCACCTCACCCGCCTCATTAAGCTCGAAGGCCTCAAGGCTGAGGGAACTGCGGTCCAGCTGATCGCCCGCAAGGCCGACGGCTCCGTGCGCGATGCGTGCTCAGCCCTCGACCAGTGCCTCGCCCTCGGTGGCAAGGAGCTAACTGTTTCCGGAGTAAGCGAAAGCCTCGGCATCGTAAGCACTGAATTCCTCGTGAAGGTTCTCGGACACTCCCTGCGCCGCGAACTGCCCCAGGCAGCGGAGCTGCTCCAGAAGGCATTCCTGGGCGGCGTGGAGATGAAGCAGGTGGCGATCGGCCTGGCCGAGACCCTTCGCAATGCTTTGTTCGTCAAGCTGCGCGCGAGCGCCTCCATCGCCGAGATCTCCGAAGACGAAATGAAAATGTACGAGGAGCTGGTGCGCACGCTTTCGCCCGAAGCCATCCAGGCCGCTTATCGCTCGATCACCGCCTCTCTCGAAGAGGTGCTGCGCTCTCCCCTGCCCCGCGCGAGCCTCGAGATGGGCCTGGCCCGTCTTTCGGGCATCGGGTATCTGAAATCGCTCGAAGACCTGCTGGGACAGCTCGAGGGTGGCGCTGCCCCTCCTCAGGCTCCCAAAGCGGCGGCCCCTGCTCCCGTGAAAGCGGAGAGCACTGCAAAGGTGGCGCTCCCCGTTTTCCACATCCCGAATCCTGATCCGGTGACCCAGCCGGAAAAAAAAAGCCCTGAAACCGTAGCGGAGCCCGTTTCCTCCGGTGGCAACCACGCCTCCTTTGACTCCTTCGTAAGCTACGTTCTGCAGCAAAAAGCCAGCCTGGGCGCCATTCTGGAGCACGCCCTGCCGGTGAGCGGCGATGCCGACTGGAAAAATGCCGCGGAGATCAAGATCGGCTTCCGCAAAAGCCATGCTTTCTACAAGCTCCAGGCCCAGCACAGGATCAACTTCGACCAGTTCGAGAAAATGCTCCAGGCCCTGCTGAAACGGAAGGTGAAGCTGGTGATCGAGGACGTGCTCGCCGGCCCCGCCCAAGTGACGCAGGCAAAATCGATCGTGGAGAAGGAAAAGCAGGCCAGCTCCCAGGTAGAATCGGAGAAGAAAAAGCGCTTTATGGAGCACGAGATCGTGCGCGATACGAAAGAAATCTTTGGCGCCGAGCTTTCCAGTTTTGATATAGATAAATCGAAGCCTTAGGAGGACTTATGAAACGTGGCGGTGGCGGCGGTTTCGGGAATATGCAGCAGCTGATGCAGCAGGCAAAGCAGATGCAGGCCAAGATGGAGCAGGTGCAGAACGAGCTGGCCTCCAAGACCGTGGAAGCCTCGGCCGGCGGCGGAGCCGTGAAGGCCGTAGCCAACGGCAAGTACGAGCTGATCTCGCTCGAGATCGCCAAAGAAGCCCTCGAAGGCGCCGATGCCGAGATGATCTCCGAGATGGTTCGCGGCGCCGTGAACGAAGTCATGAAGAAAGCCAAGGAGCTTCAGGACCAGATGATGGGCGGCGCTCTCGGCGGCATGTCGCTTCCCCCGGGCATGTTTTAAGGAAACGAACGGATGGCTTTCCAACCCACTGCGGCCGACGCTCTTTCGCAGCTCGTGCATGAGCTCGCGAAGCTCCCCGGAATAGGCGAAAAGAGCGCGACTCGCCTGGCCTTCCACCTTCTCAATGCCGACTCCGACCGCGTGAAGCGGCTCACCAGCGCCCTGTTGCGCGCCAAGGAGAAGATCCGCCTCTGCAACCTCTGCTTCACGTATACCGAGGAAGAGCGCTGCGAGATCTGTAGCAGCTTCTCCCGCTCGCAAGATTCCATCTGCGTGGTGGAGCGCCCGAGCGATGTGCGCGCGATCGAAGGCTCGGGAAAATTCAAAGGCGTCTACCACGTTTTGCACGGCACCCTCTCCCCCGTGGAGGGCATCGGTCCCGACCAGATCCGCGTACAGGAGCTGCTCCGCCGCGTGCGCTCCTGGAGCGAAGGCGATGCCTCCCTCGCGCAAAAAGAGCTGGTGCTCGCGCTCAACCCCAGCGTGGAGGGCGAGGCCACAGGTCTCTACATCACCAAGCTGCTCAAGCCCCTCGGCCTGAAAATTTCCAAGATCGCCTATGGGCTACCGATGGGCGGCTCTATTGAATACGCCGACCGCGGAACCTTGGGCCGCGCCCTGGAGAACAGAACCGAGTGTTGACGAACGACGGCTTCCCGCCGGAGCAGCCCAGCCTTCAAAGCCTCGTCGAGAGAATCAGCGAAGAGCTGTCTGCGCAGGCCGTGCTGGTGCTGCACGAGAACGGCCAGGTGCTTTACCGCTCGGGCTGGGCGGACGATAACGAATACCCCGCGATGGCTGCCCTGGTGGCGGCGATGATTTCGGCCGGTCGTTCGCTCGGCAGTCTGGGAGATAATTTTTCCGGAGCCCCGAGCCGCTTCGCCTGCGACTCCGACCGCATGGGCCTGTACACAGTGGCTGTAACCCCCGAGGTTTGGCTGGCAGTAATCTACGACCAGCCCTTGAACCCGGGACATTTCCGCATGAAGGTGCGCCGCTACTCGGAGATGCTGGCCCGCCTGGGAGTGCAGCGCCAGGACCAATGGGAAGTGACGGAAAACGGCATCCCAGCCGGGGCCACTTTGCCCCCAGTGACGGCGGAAAGCACCGGCCCAGCAGAAAGAATTACAGGCCCGGATTCTTCCCTATTTGCGAACATCACCGACGAAGAGATCGATGAACTCTTTGAAAACGCTCGTTCTTGAGGCTCTGAAACCATGAGCTTCGTGAACTACAACAGCAAGGAAATCAACTGCAAGATCGTCTACTTCGGCCCCTCGATGAGCGGCAAAACCACGAATCTGCAGTACATTTATTCTCAGACCCATCCCGAAGGCAAAGGCCGGATGATCAGTCTGCAGACAGAAAACGAGCGCACTTTATTCTTTGATTTCCTGCCCTTGGCCCTCGGAACCCTGAGGGGCTTCAAGATTCGTTTTCACCTCTATACAGTGCCGGGCCAAAGCTATTACGACGCCAGCCGCAAGCTCATCCTGCGCGGGGTCGACGGCATAGTATTTGTATCTGACAGTCAGGTAACGAGGATGGAAGCGAACCTCGAAAGCTTCGCAGCCTTGGAAAGTAGCCTTGAGGAGCAGGGTTATGAGCTTGATTCGATACCTATGGTCTTTCAATACAATAAGCGCGACCTCGCGAACGTTTGCCCGATCCCCGAGATGGAGAAGGCTCTCAATCCGCGCGGCCACGCTGGATTCGAAGCTGTGGCCAGTGACGGAGCAGGGGTTTTGGAGACCTTAAAAGGTTTGTCCAAATTGATTTTAAAAGACCTGAAAGGGCAGCCCTAGCCGGCTATAGGCAGGCGAAGGGTACAAGACTAGCAGAATTTACAGAGTAAATTTTTTTGAATCCCAGGACGAGGATTCGGTTTAGGAAAGGACTTCCCATGAAGCGCGAAATTCAAGATCTCACAAAGAACGTAATCCACTCTCTCCAGGTGATGCTCGAGCAGCAGCGCAAGGAGATCCTCTCGAACGGCAAAACCCTTCGAGTGAACTTCAACGTGGATAAGGACGAGCTTCTCGACGAGGCGGACACGGCATCGCACGATGTCGAACAGGGCATGCAGATGCGCCTTGGTAACCGCGAGAGCCTCTACTTCAAGAAAATTGAAGAAGCGCTTCTGAGAATCAAGGAAGGCGTATATGGCCTCTGCATTGATTGCGGCAGCCAGATCAGCGCCAAGCGCCTCGAAGCCCGTCCCACTGCCGAGCTTTGCATCGACTGCAAAGAGACGGCTGAGACGCAGGAAACCAAGAACGCAGAAGGCCGCCGCCACAAAAGTCTCGGCGAGCTGATCAACTTCAAAGCTTAGATTTCTCTCTTTGTTCGACGGGGAGTTCCGCCGGTCCGGGGAGGGTGTGTCCAGAAGCGCTGGACCGGCGTAAAAACCAAAGGGGTGGTGCCTGCTGGAGGCATCACCCCTTTCTTTTTGTCCGCTTTTCTTAGAGCGCGTTGAGGCTCGTATCCGCGGCACGCGCCGAACGCGAAGCTACGGAGCCTTTGCAGCCGGCCTGTTTGCGGCGAAGATTTTCCTGCTGGCTGGCGCGTCCTCTTTCGAGTTCCAGCTGGCTGATGCTGCCGGCGATCGAACCCATCTCGATTTCGACCACTCTTTGCTGGTAGGCGGCCCGGGCCTGCGCTTCGCAAGCTTCCTGCGCCATCGAAGAAATGCCCCTCGTGGATGCCATCGCCAGGCTCGGCAGAAAGAGCCCAAAAGTGAGAGCTAAAGGCCACCTGTATGCGTGTAAGTAAGACCTAAGTGCTTTCATCATACCCCCCAAGATAATTTTAGTCAGAGAACTTACGCGGAGCAACATAAACTGTCGTTTCCGTGTAGTCAACTGCGAAGCTCCATTATTGCAGCTGGGGAAATGATCACTATATTTAAGTAATATCAATTACTTATATTATAAATAGAAGTGAATTAGTCTTCTTTTGGCGAGAAGGGGAACAAAAAAAGGGACGTCTTTCGACGTCCCTTCATTCGTTCGGAGGGTCGCTCTTAGTTCAGAGCGCGCTCCACGTTGATCCGCTTGCCGGTGATCGTCTTGCCGTTGAGGGCAGAGATCGGGTCGCCCGACTCCATGATCCGGCGCTTGATCTCTTTGTAGTCGGCGTTCGGATACTGCGACCAGATCAAGGCCGCTTCGCCAGCTACGTGAGGGCAAGCCATCGAAGTTCCGGAGAGCTTCGCGTATTTGTTGCCGGGAACCGTGGAGTAGACGTTGGTACCAGGGGCACCTACGTGTACCGACTTGGCTCCGTAGTTCGAGAAGAAGGCCATGCCGTCGGTCTCGCTGGTGGCGGCCACGGCAACCATATTCTCGGTATTGTACGAAGCCGGGAAGACTTCGGTGGTGTCGTTGTTTGTGCTGTCGTTACCGGCAGCGGCCACGAAGAGCACGCCAGCCTGGCCGGCACGAACCACGGCGTCTTTGAGGGCACCATTGCTGTCGTCGCCCTTGCCACCCCAGGAGTTCGAGAGCACTTTCGCGCCCCGGCTCACGGCGTAGTCGATCGACTTGATCGCGCTGGCGGTGTCACCGCTGCCCGAAGCCGAAAGGAACTTCACGGCCATGATCGAAACACGTTGGTTCACGCCGGAAATCCCTTTGCCGTCGTTACCCGTGGCGCCAATCACGCCCGCGCAGTGCGTGCCGTGCTGGTTGTCGTCGAAGGGAAGGTTGTCATTGTGCACGAAGTCCCAGCCCACTACGTCGCCGGTGATGGAGTCACCGAGAGCGTCCACGCCCGTGGCTGCGAAGCCCGCGGGTTTGCGCCAGATGTTGTAGGCGAGGTCTTGGTGGGTGTAGTCGATACCCGTATCGATCACAGCGACCAGGATATTCTTGGAGCCTTTTTGCTTGGCCCAAGCTTTATCCGCGGACACCTTGAGCACACCCCATGCCTTGCTGATATCCGGGTCGGACGCAGGGCTCGGCTCGGAAGGAAGGGCGGGAATAGCCGGGCGGCTACCGCCGGGATTGCCGGGTTGACCAGGCTGGCCGGGTTGACCGGGGTTGCTGCCACTGTCTTCACAGCCGGGAGGATAGGGAACCCCGGGGATGATGCAGGGTTGCTTCTCGCCGGGTTGGCCGGGAGGAGGCATTCCAGGAGTACCGCCATCGCCGCCGCCTTCGCAGCCGGGAGGATAGGGAACCCCGGGGATCATGCAAGGCTCAGCCAGCGTCTTGGGCTTCTCGAGCTGGGCGGCCGTCGCATACACCATATAGTTGGGCTGGGCGTATTCCACCGCGGGATCGCGCTGGAGGTCCGCTACCACTTGCTCCACCGTGAGGTGAGCCGTATTGAACGTAAGGTGTTCGAAAGATTTGAAGTGGCCGCTGAAGTGCTTCACGTCCACCACATCGAGCCGCTTATAGGCCGCTGCGGTTTCACGGAAAGAGCGAATCGCGCTATCGCGGTACTTCACGATCACTTCGCCTTCTTTATAGGCAGGTTGCAGTTGGTTGTTAACGGTAACCATAGGAACTGCCGCGTTTGCGACGCCCGTGGCCAAAAGAGCTGCTGCGAACGCAGGAGCTAAGATTCTTCTGATCATGTATCCCCCCAAAAAACGAACTTCCTCGGACCTGCAACCGTGCAGGTCCCTCATACTTGTTCGATGTGAATTAATCAGAACGTGGGAAGTGGCGAATTGGAATTAGAACCTTCTGTTGATCCATTACAAGTTCTTACACGTTTTTCGGGTAAAAATTATTCTCTATCGCCTGCGGGTGAATGGAAATTTCGCAAAGGTTCAAAAAAGAAAAACCCCGCTAACGCGGGGCTCCTTTTCCCTAAGCCATGAAAATCGCTCAGGTGGTCGTCGAGCTGCCTTGCTGCTGACGGCGGATGAAGGTCGGGATGTCGTATTCATCGTCAGTCAGGCTGCCCACGCCCAAACTCCGGGCGATGTGCTGGGCCTTGGCGATGCTTTCGTCACGCGCAGCCTTGCGGGCACCCGTAGGCTCTTCCTTGCTACGCGGCTCGGAAGACTCGAACATCTCCACCTGCTCCATGCGAGGGGCGGGCGGAGGAGCCGCAGTAGCTGCGGTGGCTGAAGTCGCCGCGGCCGCCTTCGCAGCCGTGGGCCTGGGCAGGAACTCCTCTTCCAGCTCAGGAACCACCTGGAAGTCGTCCGCCACAGACTGCTGGGCCTCCATCTGCGCATCCACCTCGGCTATGGAGACCGAAGGAATGATCTGCTCGATCGCCTGAGCACGTGGAGGAGGAGGAGGCATAGCGGTGCGCACCTCGATGGGACGCTCCGGGATCGCCGCCGCGGGGGGCGGGGGCGGCTGAAGAGCAGCTGCCTGTTGCGCTACCGAATGCTTGGCCAGCGAAGCCGCCTGGGTGCCGGCCATGGAAACCGAGACCTTCTCCGGACCAATGCTCGTGGGCGAAGCGGTTAAGCCGAGCACCTGGTCGATCGAGGCGTTCGCTCCGATGCCGGTGGCGATCACGGTGATCTTCACCTTGTTCTTCATATTTTCGTCGATCACGGAGCCGAAGATGATCTCGGCGTCTTCGTGAGCGGCTTCCATGATGAGGGTGGTGGCCTCGTTCACTTCGAAAGCGGTGAGGTCGGGGCCGCCGGTTACGTTGATGATCAGGCCGGTGGCGCCATCTACGGAGATGTTCTCGAGCAGCGGGCTGGAGATGGCATTGGTGGCCGCCTCCACCGCTCGGTGTTCGCCCTCGCCAAGACCCGTGCCCATGAGCGCGAGGCCTTTGTTGGCCATGATGGTGCGCACATCGGCGAAGTCGGTATTGATGAGACCCGTGTGGTTGATGAGATCGGAGATCCCCTGCACGGCGTTCAGCAGAACTTCATCGGCCTTTTTGAAGGCGTCCATGAAGCTCATGTGATTGCCGGCGATACTCAGCAGGCGCTGGTTGGGGATGGTGATCAGGGAGTCCACGCCTTCGCGGAGGAAGCGGATCCCGTCGAGGGCCTGACGCATGCGCTTTCGGCCCTCGAAGTCGAACGGCTTGGTAACCACGCCCACAGTGAGGATGGCGAGCTCTTTGGCGATCTTGGCGATCACGGGAGCGGCGCCCGTTCCGGTGCCGCCGCCCATTCCGGCGGTCACGAATACCATGTCGGCTCCGGTGAGCACGTCGGCAATCTTATGGTAGTCCTCGAGAGCGGCGCGGCGGCCCACTTCGGGGTTCGCGCCGGCGCCGAGGCCTTTCGTAAGCTCTCCCCCGATCGGAATTTTCACGTCAGCCAGCGACGCATTCAGCGCCTGGCGGTCGGTGTTCACGGTGATGAACTCCACTCCCGTGAGGCCACTCTTGATCATGGTGTTCACAGCGTTTCCGCCAGAGCCTCCCACGCCGATTACCTTGATCTTCGCTCCGTGAGATATGTTTGCGCTTTTATCCAACTCGAACATTGCTTGCCCCTTTCCCGTACGCCCGCCTCCGGCGGGTCCCCATCAATTTAAAAAAGATCCCTGATCCAGCCGCTCATCGCATCACGCATCCGGCGACCCACGCCGTCGCCGTTATGCGAGCGGTGATTTCTCGCCGCCAGTTTATTCGCTGCGTATTTGAGCAGGCCCACTCCGGTGGCGAACTTGGGGGAATTCACGATGTCGCGCATTCCGCCCATTCCCGCGGGATAACCCCTCTTCACCGGCATCTCGAACACCATCTCCGCCATCTCCGGCATGCCTTCGAGCATCGAGCAACCGCCGGTAAGCACCACGCCGCTGCCGATCAGATCCGTATAGCCTGTCTTCTCGATCTCAGCGCGGATCAGCTGGAACATCTCTTCGGTGCGCGGCTCGATGATCTCCGCAAGCAGTCGCCGGGCCACGATGCGCGGCTGGCGGCCTCCCACTCCGGGTACCTCTATGGTTTCCTCGGGCGCAAGCATCTCTTTCAGGCAGCAGCCGTGGCGGATCTTGAGGCGCTCGGCCTCGAGCTGGGGTGTACGCAGTCCCACGGCGATATCGTTGGTGATGTGGTTGCCGCCGATATTGATCACGCCGGTGTGCACGAGAGCGCCGCCCACGAAGATGCAGATGTCGGAGGTGCCGCCGCCGATGTCCACCAGCGCAACACCCAGTTCTTTTTCATCCTCACTCAGCACCGCTTCCGCGGAAGCGATCGGCTCCAGAACCAGCTCCTTCACGTGGATGCCGGCGCGGTTCGAGCACTTCACGAGATTCTGCGTGCTCGAGATCGAGGCAGTAATGATGTGGATCTTGCCCTCGAGGCGCACGCCGTTCATACCCACAGGGTCCTTGATGCCGTCTTGCCCATCGATAATGAAGTCTTGCGGGATGAGGTGGATCACCTGGCGGTCGGCAGGGATCGCGATCGCTTTCGCGGCGTCGATCACGCGTTCCACGTCGTGGGCGTCGATCTCTTTTCCTTTTACGGAGACAACTCCCGAGGAGTTGAAGGAGCGCACATGGTTCCCGGCAACTCCGATGTAGGCGTTGTTGATCTCGCAGCCAGCCATCAGCTCAGCTTCTTCGATCGCTTTTTGGATTCCTTCCACCGTGGAGTCGATATTGATCACCGCGCCTTTACGCAATCCCGTGGAAGGCCGTGTTCCCAACCCGACGATGTCGATGCCTGTTTCCGTAATCTGTCCGACGATGGCGCAGATTTTCGTGGTCCCGATGTCAATTCCGACAAGAAATTCTTGTTTGGCCACGACCCCCTCCTTAGGAGCGTAACTGATGGCCTACCGTTTCAACGTGGCAGAACCAGCGTCAAGTGACACGGTAGCCTATACCTAAAGGGTAAAGGCTACTTCTCCAGTTTGACAACCACTTTTTTCCCGAGCTCGAGTCGAATTAGTCTTGGCTTTCTGCCCGCTTGCACCAAATGACGCACCACGGATTCCCAGTGCTTCACCTGCCGGTCGATCTCGTCTTCACTCAAGCTCACCGTGTAAAGCCGGCCGAGGGATTCGCCCTTGGAGAGCAGGGCCTTGGGCGGGAAACGTAAAGTGAGAAGGAAGGGAGCCGAACCGTCTTCGGAATCGGGAATTACTGTGATGTCGCCAAGGTCTTTGCCGCTATAGAGGGGGGAAGCCTGGAAGCGCCCCAGTATCGCCACGCTGTTGGCTACACGCTCCCGTAAACTTTCTTTGTTGGCATGGGTGGATTTTCCGTCGATCTGCACCAGGGGATAGGCCAGCGAATCTCCCTTCTGCACTCTATAAAATGGCAGGCCCTCGGAGTTCAGGTAGTACATCGAGTCGGCGCCGAGGATCGCCTTGGGCTCCTGGGAGCGATAACTCACCTGAATTTTGTTCGGTAGCGCCCGCACCACGGTGGCGTCGTGCACCCAGGAATGACGCTCAATGCGCTTGCGGATTTCCTCGAGATCCAGGGAAAAAATATTCGCGCCGGGTGGGACGGCTGCCAGGCGCACCAGCTCTCCGCTATCCGCGGCCCCCTTGGTGGTAACTTCCACCTTTCGCACGGCGAACTGGGGAGAGGTGGTCAGGTAGCGGTTCGCCTCCATGCCAACGAAAACCAGGCCCACGAGGCCGAGCGCAGCGGGAAGCCCCACGAAAAGGAATGTTCTGGCTACACCGGGTTTCATTCGTCGACGATCACAGCTTATTGGGCTGCATGAGGATCACTTCTTCCTGCAGTTGCACCCCGCTCTGATCGTAAACTTTTTTCTTGGCGGTTTGAATGAGAAAGAGCACGTCGCTGCGTTTCGCTCCGCCTTCGTTCACGATGAAGTTGCTGTGCTTCTGGCTGATGCGCGCTCCGCCCTGAGCGAGACCGCGGAGGCCCGCCTCGTCGATCAGCTTCCAGGCGTTTTTCCCGTCGGGATTGCGGAAAACGCTCCCGCAGCTAGGCATCTCGATCGGCTGCGCAGCCTTGCGGCGCTTTACCGCCTCCGCCAGGCGGGATTTGATGGTAGCGGGATCTTCCTGCTTCAGCCTCAATGTGGCGGCCCAGACCATTTCCCCATCTTTTAAATAATGCTGCTCGCGGTAGGAATACTTCAAGTCTTTGCCGGAAACGGTTCTTTCGCCCCCTCGCAAATTTATGATCTCCACGCACTCCAGCGCCTGGGCTATCCAACCATCACGCGTCCCTGCGTTCATAAAGACGGCGCCGCCCAAATTTCCCGGAACTCCGGAAAGCTCATCGATACCGCCCAGGCCTTTCTCAGCGCAGGCCCGAAGTAATCTGCTGTTCAAAGTGCCAGCAGAAGCGCGCATTTTGTTTTCAGAAAGAAATTCCAAGAAGGGCTCGAGCTCCTTAGTGCAAATCACCACTCCATCGAAACCCTCATCGGGAGCGAGCACGTTCGAACCATTGCCTAAGACAAAATAATTATCGCCGCTCTCACTCAAATACTTTCCGATCGCAAGGAGATGTTCTTTGGTTTTAGGTAAAGCGAGAACTCGCGCAGGACCGCCGATGCGATAGGATGTAAATTTCGACAGTGGCTCGTTTTGCAAGTGCGGGATGGCAGCAGGGAACATATTGATATTCTAGCCTGAATTCCGCCAAATTCCCGGATGGAAACAGATGTTCCGTAACCGGACATATTCCTCCCGCACCCTCCGCCATAAAAAACCCTCCCTAGGCTGCCCAGAAAAGACAGCCCCACTGACAAAGGAGACTCTATGAACGCCAAAGCCCTCACCCTGTCCCTCTCCCTCTCCACGATCCTCATGGGCGCCAGCGCCTATGCTGATCAACGCCCGAATGAAATCCCGGTGCCCCGCGGAAGCGAGATCGAAGCGCCCGCTGGGTTCTGCAGAATTGGCCCGTTTGGCCAGACCAACAAAGCCGGCCCTTATAACGCGTACTGCGAACAGCTCACCGACGCCGAAAAGTGCCTGGCCCTCATCAAACTCCATATGCATTCTCATGACGGCGAAGTGGAACGTGCCGGAAGTTTCCAACAGGACGCCGAGCGCGCGGCGTTTTGCCTGGACGAGTTCCGCAACAAGCTGTTGGGCGCGAACTAAGCCATGAGCAGCCCCTGGCAGAAGTTTGAAGTAAGCGACAGCACTCTCGAATCCCTCGGGAAGATGCTGGACGGAAAGAGCGAAATCTTCTCATTTCGCTCCGATCCATTGCTTGCCTCCCTTCTTTGCTGCCTGGGGCTGCAGCTTGAGCTCGGCAAAAAAGACCAGGACCGCCTGAGCTTTCTCTTGGGTGTCGACCTGGAAAAAGAATCCGCCAACCCCTGGCATACCGAGATCATCACCTACGACAATCAAATCGGGATCCGCGCCTGGATTCCGGGGCGCAAAGAGCTACTCCCCAAACACGAAGACTTCCGCCACATCCTTCACCCGCTTTCGCTCTCCTCCGACGCCTTGCTGAATCAAATAGTGATCTTCCCCATGCTCGTTGCAGAGGAATACGAGAAGCGTGGCCTCGAGCTTGTGGTTGTGAAAGATTGGGTGAAGAGCGCTTTTCTTTCCAAGAATAAAAACCTGAACTACCAGAAAACCAATCTGGAAGAAATTGAAGGCAATATCGCCCTCACGCAGATCTGCCTTATGGAGGGCCGTCAGCTTTCGTTCACGGGCACTCACGACGTCGCCGATCACCTGCTCGGCGGAAACCGTGACGGAATATTGAAAAGCGATGAGCTGCTGGAAAAAATCGACGCCACTTTCTTCCCCGTTTCGATCTGGCCCGAATGGAAGAAAAGTGAGCTAGTGGTCTCTTATCTGATCGCCGTCATGCTCGACGACCTCGCCCAGCCGCAATGGTACGGTTCACCCAGGCACATCAAGACCGTAAAAAAATCCCTGCAACTGATTCGAGAACTGCGCACACAACGAGACCTCGATCGGATCCTGCTGCCTGATGCCTTTCATTCGATGGTCAAGATAGTGCGCGACAGGCAGGTGCCGCTCCATGAGATCGATGGCGCGTTCCGCGCTTTCGCGCTCTCACTTCAGCAGCTTCAGCAGCTGCTCCCCCACCACGTAGCCGTTGCCCGCGCCAAGAGTGAGGAAGAGGTCGCCTTTCTCTAGCTTCGGCGCGATCTTCGCGGCCGCATCCTTCACCTCGCCCACGAATTCGACCGACTTATGCCCTTGCTGGCGGATGTCGTCGACCAATTTCTCCGCGGTTATGCCCGCGATGGGTTGCTCGCCCGCGGCATAAATATTCCCCACGAACAGCACATCCGCCTCATCAAAGCAGCGCACGAAATCGTCGTAGCAGTCCTGGGTGCGCGAATAGCGGTGCGGCTGGAAAAAGGTCACGATGCGGCCCGGCCATGCTTTCCTCGCGCCCGCCAAGGTGGCCTTGATCTCCGTCGGATGGTGGCCGTAATCGTCGAAAACTTTCACTCCGCCCTTTTCGCCCTTCAATTCAAAGCGGCGGCGTACGCCCTTGAACTGCGCCAATCCCTGGCTCGCTTGGGCGAAGGTAAGGCCAATCTCCATGCCCGCCGCGATCGCCGCCACCGCGTTGAGCGCATTGTGCTTGCCGGGAACATTGCACTCGGCGGATCCCAGCTTCTTATCGTCCTTCAAAACTTCGAATTCGGAACCGAAGCCACTGAAAGTCAGGTTCTTAATATGCAGGTCCGCCTGGGGAGAAAAACCATACGTCATGAAAGGCTTGTTGATGCGCGGAAGGATGGCTTTCACGTTCTCATCGTCCTGGCAGAGAATGGCGAGTCCGTAAAAAGGGATCGCATTCACGAAATCCACGAACGCATCCTTGATATTTTCGATCGTGCCGTAGTTGTTAAGGTGGTCGTTGTCGATATTGGTCACGATGGCGATCGTCGAAGGAAGGTGCAGGAAACTTTTGTCGCTCTCGTCGGCCTCGGCCACGAGAAAATCACCCTTGCCGTGCTTGGCGTTGCCGCCCAGCGCATCCACTCTGCCGCCGATGATGATGGTGGGATCTAGGCCCGAGCTCTGCACGATGGTGCCGATCATGCTGGTGGTGGACGTTTTCCCGTGTGTGCCGGCGATCGCGATCCCGGTCTTCATCTTCATCAGCTCGCCGAGCATTTCCGCCCGCTGGATGATCGGAATCTTGCGTTTGCGTGCCGCCTGCACTTCGGGATTTTTTTCGTCGATTGCGGAGGAAACCACCACCACATCGGCCGCATCGAGATTGCTTTCACGGTGCCCGTAATGAATGGACGCTCCCAGGCTCGCGAGCCGTTTGGTGATGTCGCTCTCGTTCAGGTCGGAGCCGCTCACGGTATAGCCCTGGGAGATCAGGATTTCCGAGATCCCGCTCATGCCGATGCCACCGATACCGATGAAGTGCACTTTACGTTTGCGGGACTTATAGACCATGGACCTGCTTAACCTTCCAGGATGCCCCGGGCGATACGCAGAGCGGCTTCCGGCTGGTGCAGCCCGCCCATCTTGCTCGCGAGGGAAGAGAGTTTCTCCCGATCAGTGTAAAGGCCCTTCAGAACGCCGGCAAGGGATTCACCCGTGAGACTTCTCTGAAGAAAGGTGAGTGCCGCACCGAGCTTTTCCATCTCTTTGGCGTTGAACTCCTGGTGTTTGTCTTTCGAAACGAGCGGGATCAGAATCGCCGCTTTCCCGGCCGCGGCCAGCTCGGCGAGGCTGGAGGCGCCAGCGCGGCATACGACGAGATGCGCATCCTTGAAGGCGGCGGCCATATCAAAGATGAATTTTTCCACTTTCACTTTTGTAAAACCCGAATCCTCATATTCCTTCTTAACGCGCTCAAAGTCGGCCTGTCCTGTCTGGTGCAAAATCTCTAATTCGAAGTTTTTCAGCAATGAAGATGCGGCGGTGACAAGGCGGTTGATCCCCATCGCCCCCTGCGAACCGCCGAATACGAAAACGCGGAAAGGATTTGCCGTAAACCTTCCCTTCACTTCGTTTTCCGGCCAGCGTGCCTTCTCGATCTCCGGGCGACACGGATGACCCACCACCCTGGTATCCCGGCGCCCGAACGATTTTTCGGAAGCGGCAAAGTTCACGTATACGCGGCGGCAGAACTTTGCCATCCAGCGGTTCGCCAGGCCCGGATGGCGGTTCTGCTCGAGAATTTCGCAGCGTACGCCCAAAAGCGATCCCAGCACGAGAAAGGGCGCCCCCGCATAGCCTCCCGCGCTGAAGATCAGGTCGGGCCGGCGGGATAGCAGGATCCAGAGGCACACAAAAATGGAACGAAAAAGCGCAAAAATGGTCTTGAAGGTTCCGAAAATGGACTGCCCCTTCAGCTTTCCTGACGGAATCAGCACCACTTCGTATCCACTTTGGGGAATGAGCCGCTCTTCGATGCTGCCCGGAGAACTCACGAAAAAAATTTCCGCCTCGGGGGCGAGCTTGCGGATCTCTCCGGCCACTGCCACCTGCGGATACAGATGTCCGCCCGAGCCCCCGCCCGCGAACGCGATCCGGAAAGGACGACCTCCTCGTCTCGTCATTGCAAGCGGCGATCCTGAGCGGAGACGTTCAGCAATATGCCGACGATCGAAAGGGCACAGATGATGGAGGACCCGCCGCTCGAAATGAAGGGCATATTCATTCCCTTGGTGGGAAAGAGGCCGAGCACGATGGCCGCGTTCCAGAAAAGCTCGAGACCCAGGAGAATCGTGAGTCCCGCCGCCAAGAGTGCATGAAAGCGGTCGCCCGACTTGGCGGCCGCGCGGATTCCCCTGAAAATCAGCACGAGAAACACCAGGCTCAGGAGCCCGATTCCGAGGAAACCAAGCTCTTCGCCGACTACGCTCAGGATGAAGTCGTTATGCGCTTCGGGCAGGTAGAAAACCTTCGCCCGGCTCGCGCCCAGGCCTGCCCCGAACAATCCGCCGCGGTAAAAGGCGATGAACGATTGGATGATCTGGAAACCGGCGCCCTGCGGATCTGCCCATGGGTCGAGAAACGTCAGTACGCGGGCGCGCCGGTAGGGTGCGAGCAGCATCGCCGCCGCGAGAAACGGTACCACCGCCACAGCGGAACCGAGCAGAAACCGCAGCCTCACTCCCGCGAGATAGAGCAGGAAAGCCGTAGTGGTGATCACAAGTGCCGACGAGCCAAAGTCCGGCTGAAGCATGCAAAGGCCGACCATGAGCACCGCTGGCCAGAGGAATACGAGAAAGCCCGTGGTCCAGCGGCTCCAATCGCGGTTCTCGCGGGCAAGGATCTTCGCCATGAGAACTACCAGCGCGATCTTGGCGAACTCCACCGGCTGCAGCGAAAAGCCATGCAGATTGATCCAACGGCTCGAACCGCCCGCGCGATGGCCGATTCCGGGTACCAGCGTAAGCGCAACCAGGGCCAGTGAGACCACAAACAAAGGAAACGCCATTCGCTCCCAAACCTTGAGGTCAAGGAAACGCAAGGCGCCCAGGCACATGAGCCCGACCGACAGGAACACGAGATGGTGATTGAAGTAGTAGAGGCCGTCTCCGAACTTTTCCTGCGAGAAGATGTAGCTGGCGGAATAGACCATCACGAGGCCGAATGCAGCCAGACTGATGGCCACGAAAAGGAGAATTTTGTCTGAATTGCCTTTGCGGGAGAATGGAAGGTAAGCGAAAGGGTTAAATTTCTTCCACGTACTTCTTAAAGTAGTTGCCCCGCTCTTCATAGCTTACAAACATATCGTAACTCTCACAGCCGGGGGCCAACAAGATGATATCTCCCTCACGGCTCTTCTGGTACGAGAGCAACACGGCTTCCTCGAAAGTTCCCACCAGGAAAGTCTCCGAAAGATCGCCCAGGCAGCGGTTGATATGCTCTTTGGCTTCCCCTACCAGCACGAGGGTCTTTACACGGGTTTTTACCACCTCGGCGAGGCTCACGAAATCAGCCTGGGCATCACGGCCACCGGCGATCAGGATGATCGGCTCGAAGGGGAAGGAGTCGAGGGCGAGGCGAAGAGTATCCACGGAGGTGGCGCGGGAGTCGTTGATCAGCCGCACTCCTCCCTTTTTCTTCACGAACTCGAGCCGGTGGGGAACGCCGGGGAAAGCATCGATCACGTTCTGGATCGTCTCGTTCGGTACGCCCATGAGCTTCGCCACGTTCACGGCCGCCATCAGATTGTCGCGGTTGTGCAAGCCGAAGAGACGAAGGTTGCGCAGGTTGAAGGTGGCCTTGTTGCCGGTGGCGTCCTTCCACACCAGTTCGCGGCCGCTCGAGGCAAGCCAGCTGCCTTTGTAAACACGCGCCACTTCCTCACCCAGACTTACCGGATCTTTGCGGCGATAAACCCACTTGGGCGCGGGATTGCCAGCAACCACCGGTTTGAGGTTGGTATCGCGGAAGTTGTAAACGATGGCGCACTTCTCATCGAGGCTGGCTAGCAGCTTCTGCATCACCACACCATAGGTCTCGGTCGAGGGGAAGCGCTCGGGAAAGGGCGCCTGGAGGGCCGTAAGCACCGCGATCTGTGGACGAAACTTCTGAAGATTGTCGAGCTGATAGGCGCTCATCTCCAGCAGAACCACGTCCGCCTTCATGCTCTTCAGGAAGTAGTTGGCCAGAGGCTCACCATGGTCGCCGCTGTAGAACACCGCTTTCTTCGACGCTTCGAGAAAGGCGCGGGCAAGGAAAGCCGTGGTGGTCTTTCCGGTGGTGCCAGCGATCGCCACGATCGGAACGCCAATCTCGCGGCAAAGCAGCTCCACGTCACTGAGAATGGTGGTGCCCTTGGCGCGGGCTTCGTCTAGCGGCTTGGTGTCCATCCGCACGCCCGGAGCCACCACGATGGTGTCGGCTTCGAGAAACCACTGGGGTGTATGCCTGCCGTACTCGGCTTCGATTTCCGGCTTGAGGGTGGCAAGCTCTTTGGCCGGCTCAGCCACGTTGTCCTTGGGATTGATTTCGCTCACGCGCACGATGGCGCCGCGAGAATGCAGCAGCTTGGCGAGGGCCAGGGTGCTTTTCCCAAGCCCCATGATCACCACGCTTTTTCCGCTATAAAAAGAGTTTAAGGGTTTCGCCACTTTCTCTAACTCCCCGGCCTACCGCAGCTTTAACGTAGAAAGGGCCACGATTGCCAGCAGGATCGATATAATCCAGAACCTTACGATCACTTTCGGCTCAGGCCACCCCTTCAACTCGAAGTGGTGGTGCAACGGAGCCATGCGAAATACCCTTTTACCACGAGTCTTAAAGGAAGCTACCTGGATCATTACCGACATGGCTTCCACCACGAAAATCCCCCCCACAATACAGAGAAGGATTTCGTTCTTGGTGACCACGGCCAGGGCGCCAATTGCGCCGCCCAGCGACAAACTCCCCACATCCCCCATGAAAACCTGGGCAGGATGGGAGTTAAACCAGAGGAATCCCAGACCCGCGGCGGCCGTGGCGGCGGCAAATACCGCCAGCTCCCCGGAGCCTGCCACATAGGGGATTTCCAGATACTCGGCGATCTTGCTGTGGCCCGCGAGATAGGCCAGCAGCATATAAGTTCCCGTCGTGGTGATGACGGGTCCAATCGCCAGGCCATCGAGCCCATCAGTAAGGTTCACGGCATTGGACGCGCCCACGATCACGCAGATCGCGAAAGGCACATAAAGCCAGCCCAAGTCGATCACCACCGTCTTGAAAAACGGGACGTGCAGATCTGATTTCACATGGGTGTAGGTCAGGAAAAGCCAGGACGCCACGCCCGCCACCAGGATCTGCCAAAACATCTTCTGGCGGGCAGAGAGTCCTTTGGGATTTTTCTGCACCACCTTGCGATAATCGTCGACAAAACCCACCAGCCCATAGGCCAGAGTCACAAATACGACGATCCAAACACTTACGTTTTTCAGATCGACCCAGAGCACCAGGGAAAGCATCAGGGAGAAGAGAATCAAAACTCCGCCCATTGTGGGAGTGCCGGACTTCTTCAAATGAGTTTGTGGTCCGTCCGTGCGCACCACCTGCTTCATTTGCAGGGTTTGCAGCCACCGGATCAGCGCGGGACCCAGGAGAAGCGAGAGCAGGAGGGCCGTAACCGCCGCGCCAAAGCTCCGAAAGGTGATGTAACGGAAGACGTTGAACAGCCCGTGCTGCTCGGAGAGCGGATACAAGAAACGAAGGAACATTGTGTATCTTGTTCAATTTTAAGGAGCCGTGTCAACCCCTTGTTTTTTTTCCAATTCCCGCAATGCTGCGGCGGCACAAATCTTATCGTCAAAGGGCAGGGTTTGCTTCCCGATAATCTGGTAGGCCTCATGCCCTTTGCCGGCGATGCAAACCACATCCGCGTCCTTCGCCTCCGCGAGAGCCAGAGCAATGGCCGCCTTGCGATCGGGCTCCACACGAAAGTCTTTGCCGCCCGCCGAGCGGAAAGCCCCTTCGATGGCGGAAATGATCGCCATGGGATCTTCGGTGCGGGGATTGTCTGAGGTGATTACCGTGAAATCCGCGCAGCGGGCGGCCACGGCACCCATCTGGGTACGACGATCAGGAGGACGATCTCCTCCTGCGCCGAAGACCAAGATCAGCCTCCCCTTGCAAAGGCCACGCAACGACTCCAACACATTTTCCAGCGCGTGGCCCATATGGGCGTAGTCCACGAATACGCTGAACGGAAGGCTGGTCTCCACCTGATCCAGGCGGCCGGGCACGTATGCCTCCGCCACTCCTTTTTTTACGGGATCCACACCGAGTCCCGCGCCCAGCGCCAGTGTGGCGGCTCCGGCTGCGTTCGGAATGCTGAAATTCCCCACCAGCCGTGACTGCAGCTCGACAGTTCCCACACCGGGGCCCTCTAAAGTAAATGTATTGGCCCGTGCGGTTACCTTTACATGGGAAATCCGGAAATCCCCGCCTTTCCGGCCGAAAGTGAGCCAGCGGCCGGGGCATTCCTTGGCCATGCGCTGTCCATACGGCTCATCGCAGTTGGTGACAGCCAGAGAATCCGGCTTCCTATAAGGAGGGGCGAACAAAATCTTCTTGGCCTGGAAATATTTCTCCATGTCTCCATAGAAATCCAGATGGTCTTCACTCAGATTGGTGAACAGCACACCTTCGAATTCCAGGCCCCACACCCGGTCGAGCGAAAGCGCATGGGAGGAGATTTCCAACACGGCCACCTCCGTCCGGGCCTGTAACGCCTCTGACAGGAATGCCTGCAGGTCGAGGGACTCCATCGTGGTTTTTTCTGAGAACTGCTTCCGCCCGGGATGGCGAACCTCCACCGTGCCGAGCAAGGCTGTGCGTTTGCCCGCCGCCCGGAAGATCGACTCCAGAATATAGACGGAGCTCGTTTTGCCCTTCGTGCCTGTAACGCCGAATAGACGCATTTTTTTGCCGGGGTAATCATAGAAGCGAGCGCTCGCCTCCGCGAGGGCACGGCGTACGTCGTCTACCTCTACGCACTGCCCCTCGAAACCCTGTGGCAGAGAGCTGCCTCGTTTCACGACGGCCGCGACGGCCCCTTTGGCGAAAGCGGGCTGCACGTACTTCGTGCCGTCTTCCTTGAAGCCGGGAACGGCGAAGAAGACGAAACCCGAACGGATCTTGCGCGAATCGTAGTGAAGCCCTTCGACGTCGAGGGAGGGAGTGGGATGAGAACGCAGTGCGGGAAGCAGCTCGGAGAGTTTCATGGAACCGCCGTATCCCGCTCCAGGCGTACAGCGACATTTTCGCCCCGCTTCAGCAACACGCCGGCAGCCGGAGTCTGGTTTTTCACGAGACCCGATCCGCGAAGCTGAAGGCGCAAATCCTTTCCACTGAAAAGATCCATCACGTCACGGGCGGTAAGTCCCTTGAGGTCGGGCATGAGCCAG
This sequence comes from Bdellovibrionota bacterium, assembly GCA_036559405.1. GTDB lineage: Bacteria > Bdellovibrionota > UBA1018 > CAIPTA01 > CAIPTA01 > JAKFYM01. The sequence goes on along the minus strand of DATBTF010000049.1, from coordinate 16,688 downwards.
TTGTCGTCGGCTTGAACGAGAGCCTCGGGAGGAAGAGCCGCGGGTTTGGCCTCCGCAGCGGCTTTTTTTGCGCTAGGCTTCCTCTCCAGCTCCTTCTTCTCCCGTTTGCCGATCGTGGAAATCGGGATCAGAGTTTCGGTGGGCGCGATGCCTTCACGAGCCAGAGCTGTGGTCATGATCCTCCGAAAAACAGGTCCCGCGGTTTCTCCTCCGAAATAGGGAAACTTTGGCTCATCGATCATCACGTAAACCACGTAGTTGGGATGTACCCCCTTTACGTAGCCCACGAAGCTCGACATATATTTTCCCGACCGGTAACCCTTGCCCGGGATCGGTTTCTGCGAGGTACCCGTTTTCCCGATCACTTGAAATCCAGGGATGGCGGCTTTAGGTGCCGTGCCGTCGTCGGTAACCACCCCGGCAAGCATACCCTCCACAAGCGCGGCCGTTTTCTTCTCCATGACCTTACGCTTTGCGCCTGCCGGAATTTCCTGAAGCAATTGCCCCTCGAACGAGCGCATCTCTCTTGCAATCCGGGGGGTTACTAGGTACCCGCCATTGGCGATCGCAGCGTAAGCGCGAATCACCTGTAGAGGCGTAGTCGTAAGACCTTGGCCGAAGGCGAGGTTACTTTGCAGGATCTTCGACCATTTTTCAGGCTTCGAGACTCCGCCGGCCTGCTCGCCGGGAAGATCGATTCCGGTTTTTTCCCCAATGCCGATATGGCGATACCACTGGTACATTTTCTCAGCGCCGAAGAGGAAGCCGATCTTGGTAGCGCCCACATTGCTCGAATGCTGCACGACTTCGCCCAGGCTGAGCCAGCCCCATTTGTCCTTGGCTTCCGATTCATTGACCCAATGCTTACCGATCTTCAGCTTGCCGTATTCGCAGAAGACGCGCGCCTTAGGACTCATCCCGCCTGTTTCGATCGCGCCGGCTACGAGTAACGATTTCATCACGGAGCCAGGCTCGTAAATATCGGTTACGGCGCGATTTCTTCGTTGATCGGCCGAACTCTGGCCGAACTGGTTCCCGTTGAAGGTGGGCGCGCTCGCCATCGCCAGGATATCTCCCTGCTCGGCGTCCATGACGATGGCCGTGGCGGCAATTCCTCCGGTTTCTTTCAGCCCGCGGACGAGCTCCTCTTCCAGGGCATACTGCAGGGTTTTGTCGACGGTAAGTACGAGGGTTTTCCCATCGGGAAACACTCTACCCACACCCGAGAGGTCTTTTTCATAGAAGAGTTCCACACCCTCGAGCCCGTTGGAGTCCAGGCCCGTGAAGCCCATGAGCTGAGAGGCCAGGTTGCGGTGCGGATAGAAGCGGCGGGTTTCCTTGCTCAAGCCGAACGCGAGGCTCATGGCCGGATAACGTTCCAGCACGTCGTCCACGGCGTTTTCCTCCGTCTCGCTCAGCTGGCGCTTCAGCCAGACGAAGGCGCGGTCGCTCTTGAGCTTGGCGCGGATCGCGGAGGCCGGTATTCCAAGCGGTTTCGCCAGTAGCGCGGCGGCCCGCCAACGGTCCTTCACCTTGCCAGGATTGGCGAAAAGCGATTTCACTTCGTTGCTCACGGCGATGGGTTCGTGATTGCGGTCGAGAATATAACCGCGGCGGGGTTGGCGTGGCGGCTCCTGGCGGAACTGACGGTTCATCGCGGCGGTGAGGCGGTCGGAGGGGGTGAGCATCAGGAATGCGGCACGCACAAGCACGCCTAGGCCGAGCAGGGTGATCAACAGGAAACCGATCCCCAATCTGATGCGGAAGTTCTTATCCATACCCTCGCGGCGCCTTTCCGTGGCGTCCCGGAGGAAGTGACTGGCCGCTAAGGCTCAGTCAATACAATTACTTGCTCCGGTTTAGGCCTGCTTAAATTGTATTTTTCCTTGCCCAGATCTTCAAGCCGCTTCGGAGAAACAAGGCGGGCCCATTCCAGTTTGAGGCGATTGTTCTCCTCGAGAGCCTCTTGTTCACGCTTTTTGAGGCGCGTTCCCTCGAGGCGCAGGCGGGTGTTTTGCACTCTTGTCCACACGAAAAAGAGCGCCACCAGCGTGAGCGCGGCCACTACAAGCAACACCCGCAGGGTGCTGCCCTTCTTTCCGATGTTTTTTGCCGCCTTAGAAGCCGCCATCGTGGGGAGGTTTCCTGATTTCCTCGGAGTTTCGCACAAAAACCCGCAGCTTGGCAGAGCGCGCGCGGGGGTTTTCAGCCATTTCCTCGTCGGAGGGTACGATGGGCTTCTTCTGCAGGAAGAATCCTGGCGGATGGTTGCAGCGGGGGCAGGTGATCACCATCAGCGGGCACACACAGGCCGAGGTGAGGTAGCGGAGCCTTTCCTTCACCAGACGGTCTTCGAGAGAATGGAAAGAGATCGCGGCAAACACGCCTCCGGGATTCAGCAGATCGGGAATCTCGCCCAGCAGCCGGCGAAGGCCGTCGAGCTCACCGTTTACAGCAATTCGGATAGCCTGAAAGATTCGTGTGGCCGGATGTACACCCTTCCGGGGCCCATGGGCGCGGGGCAGGCAGTCTTCGACGATTCTCGCTAGCGCCAGCGTGTCGGCAATCGGTGTCTTTTCTCTGGCCTCCACCACGCGCGAAGCAATTTTTCTCGAAAAGCGCTCTTCGCCATATTCGAAAAACACTTTTTCGAGTTCCTGACGGGGCCAGTGATTCACCACCTCATACGCGGTAAGAGGTTCCGAACGGTCCATCCGCATGTCGAGCGGGCCCGGTTTGGTGAAGGAAAATCCTCTTTCCGGTATGTCGAGCTGGAACGAACTCACGCCAGCGTCTACGAGAATGCCGTCCGCGGCGTTGACCCCCAGGGCATTTAAACGCTCCCGGATGTCCCCATAATTGGCATGGATGAGGGTGAGACGTTTTGCCTCTACTTCTTCCTGAAACCGTGTGGCGGCTCTGTCGAGCATTTCCTGGTCCCGGTCGAAGGCAATGATCTGCGCATCTGGTTTCCGCTTCAGTAGCAAATCAGTATGCCCGCCCCCGCCCAAAGTGCAGTCTATGTAAATATTTCCACGGTTCTCGAGGAAGGGGGCCACGGCTTCGCGCAATAGCACTGTTTTGTGCTGATAATCCCTTGCAGGCGACATTTAGGAATTTGTTATCTCACAGTTTGCCCTACACTGTAAGCGTTAGCCCCTTTTGGGTTCTGTTGTGTCCAAGGAGGACCTCGATGTTGAAACTGACAAGCCTGACCCTAGCCCTACTTGTTACCGCTCTCTCACCCCTCGCCTTCGCCCAAGACAATACCCTTCACTGGGCGGGCGTACGCGCCAAGGACAAGTTCGTTCGCACCGAACTGGTGAACCAGGGCTTTTCCATCGAGAACGTGCTGGACGATATGTCCTACGGCTTCGCCCCCGCTTACCTGATCGAGAAAATCGAGAAGGCTGGCTTCGAGGTGACCGCCCACTTCCCCGCTAACGAAATCCGCGCCATGGACTTTCCGTCCGGCGACGCGATCTACCATAACTACGCCGAGATGAACGCCGAGCTCGATGCTCTCGTGGCTGCTCACCCCACCCTCGTGCGTAAGTTTTCGATCGGCAAAACGAGCCAGGGCCGCGACATCTGGGGCGTGCGCATCGGTGCCCATGCGACCGACGGTCTGAGCCCGAGTGGGCTCCCTGGAATTGTTTTCATGGGCGGCCACCATGCCCGCGAACACCTCAGTATGGAGATCCCGCTCCTGCTCGCCAAGCACCTGGCCGAAGCGCGCGACGGCACGGTTCTCCGCCTGCTCGACACCCGCGACATCTTCATCATCCCGATGATCAACCCCGATGGCGCGGAGTACGACATCTCGACCGGCAGCTACCAGATGTGGCGTAAAAACCGCAATGCCAACGGCGGCAACCGCTGCGCCGGCGTGGACATCAACCGCAACTACGGCTTCCAGTGGGGCACCGGCGGCAGCTCGACGGATGCTTGCAGCGATGTTTTCATGGGACCGAAACCTTTCAGCGAGCCGGAAAGCCAGGCTGTGAAAGCTTTCGTGGAAGGCCACCCGAACCTCAAGGTTCTGCTCTCCTTCCACACCTTCAGCGAGCTCGTGCTCTATCCTTGGGGCCATAAAAATGATCCCATCGATAACCGTGCCGACCTCTCGGCTTTCGAAACGATGGCCCGCACGATGGCTGGCTGGAACGGCTATACCCCGCAACCGACGCACGATCTCTATATCGCGAGCGGCGATACCACCGACTGGGCCTACGGCGCGCTCGGCATCTTCGCCTTCACGTTCGAGATGTCCCCGCGGAGCATGTGGGGTGGCGGCGGCTTCTATCCCGGCCCTGCCGAGATCCAGCACTCGTTCCAGAACAACCTGCGTCCGGCGCTCTACCTGATCGACCTCGCCGACAATCCGCACCGCGCGACTTCGGCCCCGGAAACCACGCTCTTCTACGGCAGTAGATAGAGGCAGAACGTAGCAAAATAAAAAGCCTGCTAGAGAAATCTAGCGGGCTTTTTTATTTTGCTCTTATTTGGCCCTATTCCGCTTTTCTTTGGGTCGGCAGGTCCGACGCGATAGGAGCACTGCTCGCTGGCGCGCGCGGCACGGCCTCTTCCTTGATCACGCCAGGCATGGCCACGGCTTCCGGCTTCTTCTGCTCACGGAATTTGAGCTCCGCTGGAATCGCCTCGTAACGATGCAGGAAGCCCGCGCTCGATTCCACCGGAACACGCACGGTATAGCCGACGGGCATGTACTTTTCCCCGGAATAAACATCTTCCGTAAGCGCAGGGTTGAGCTCGCGGAAGAGCGTCTCGTCGATCTCCATCTTCGTCAGGAAGTCTCTGAGCACCATGAAGTCGGGCATCACGAACTCGTCGAACTCCAGCTTGCGTGCCCTGGGAACCACGCCGAGGTAGGCTTCGCTGTTCTTCACCACGTGGAGAGCGGCCAGGAAACAGGCATAGAAATTCTGTGAGGCGAATCCGAAAGTCTTGCCATCGTACTTTTCAATGATCTCGGCGATGCTTCGAGTTCCTGTATCTCGCGCTGCCTGGGCCATGCCGCTGGTGCCATGGTTGTATGCCGTGATCGCCATGGGCCAGTCACCCAGCAGAATATAATTCTGTTTCATCAGGCGCGCGGCGGCCTCCGCGGCCCGCATCGGATCGTTGCGCTCGTCGACCACCTCGTCCACGCGCAGGTAGAGTTTTCCGGTGTAGGGCATGAACTGCCAGATGCCCGATGCCCCCACTTTGGAGACCGCTTTTTTATTGAAGCCGCTCTCCACAAAAGGCAGATAGGCGATTTCCGTGGGCAGCTTGAAGCGCTCGAACAGAGCCTCCATGCGCGGGAGATACTTGCCCGAGGCGAAAAGCGCGTCTTCGATGGTGTCACGCAGGCCCTGCTGGGTGCGCAACCGCCGGGGATCCGCCGCCAGGGCTGGGATCTCCGCCGTCATCCCCTCTTTCTCGATCCGTTCGAGAAGGTGGAACTCCGCGGGCTTGAGGCTCGTGCGCTTGATTTTTCCGCTTTGGATTCCTTCCAGGGAGGCTGCGAGCTTGTGCAAGGAAGCGGTGAGCTTGCGTTTCTCGGAAGGAAGCGCGCCCGGTTTCTCACGAGTATCGACCACGCTGAAGATCATCTGAGGGTGCTTGATGTCGATGATCAGGGCTTCGTAACTGTGGTACTTGGCGTAGATGTCCACCCAAAACCGCACCCGCGATTCGATCTTGGGGTCGAGAGGAAAAGGTCCGTAGCCGCGCACGGGGCTCACGGCGACGGGCCGGGCTTCGGGGGCGAGCAGTGCCGCTGTGTCAGAAGCAAAGAGAGGAACGGAGGAAACGCCAAAAACGATGCCGAGGCAGGCAGTGATCAGATACGCAGCTGTTGAACGAGCTCCACGCATTTGTCTTCCCAATCTTTCAGTCCCCTCAGCAGGGCAGGATCAGTGCGTTCGTCGTTTTCGATCAGGGAGAAAAGAATCTTTTCCCCGCTCCCAGCGGTGGTCACGCCCGTCAGGGACGTAACCACCTGCTTGCTCCAAAGAGTGCCGGTTTTCCCCCGCACCTTCAGCTCCGAAAACTCCGAGCCTACCCGCTTAAAACGGTTCCGGAGCGTGCCTGCCTGGCCGCCCCCCGGGAGGCTACTCAATAGATCGGCAAACGACTGAAAATCTCGATAGGCAAACTGCATTGTTTCCGTGAAGCAACGGGGACTTATACGCGTATCCCAGGAGAGCCCCGAACCGTTGGTTATAGTGCTTCCGCTACAGGCCGGATGACGTCGCAAAAAGTCGGCCACCAACTGACGTGATTTGGCCAGCGAGGCAGCGCTGCCGGCCTCTGCGCCCATGGCCTGAAATACAGCCTCGGCCATGAAATTGTTGCTGTAGGCATTGAAGAGGCGCACGAGATCCTGCAAAGGAGGGCTTTCCAGCTTCGCTACCATCTCTCCCGTTGGAGTCAGCGACAGTGCACCCCCGAAATCCTTTGCCACAGCCACCCCTTCCTTGCGCAAAAGAGCTGCGAAAGCGGAGGCTATATGCGCATCCGGGTCCCCGGCCGTCCCATACACGATAACCGGTTCCGACTTTCTCCCGATGCTTCCGCTGACTAAAAAACTCTCCTTCCCTCCACTCGCTCCCAAGGGCTTTACCGATATGTTTTTGCCGCTTCCCCCATTCTGCGAAACCTCGTTCTTGAGCACCACATAGCCATTCGGCAGCGGGCCGGCCTCCAGGCGCGGCTTTCCGCCAGTGCCGGGAATCACGTGGATCTCGACAGAATTGAAGTTCAGGGCCGTGGGCGTCACCTGGGCCGTAAACGGCTCGCCGCTATCCTCGAATTCGGCCAGGCCACGATAGGTCTCACTGAATGCGCCGTTAGCAATGCGGATGCTTCCCACCTGCTTGATCCCTGAGCGCGCCACTTTGCGAGCCAGCAGCCACAGCCGCTCACTCACGAGGTAAGGATCGCCATTGCCCACAAGCACCAGGTCCCCGCCCTCGCGAAACACCTTGGTTTCGAAAGTGAAGCCGGAGCCCAGCTTTTCCAGCGCAACCAGCGCCGTGATGAGCTTTGCATCGGATGCGGGAATCAGTTTTCCGTCGCCGTTATGGGAAAAGACCACCTGGCCGCTCCCCAGCACTTCCACCTGCACGGCGGCCGTGGTTTTTCCCGAGAGGTCGCCCACGTGCTTGCGCATTTTTTCCTGGAATTCCGAGAGACTGAGCGCCCTGGCAGAGCAAGGCGGCAAAAAAAGCAGGAGCAAAGCAAGGCGGGCGCGCTGGGACGACTTCATCTATCCTCCGTGACTATTCCCTGGCAGGGCTCTAGAATCATAAGTCGAAACCGTCCATTGGGATATAGAGTGAAGTTCAAGTTTTCCATCGCACTGCTGCTGACCGCCTCGGGAACAGGTTGCACCAACCACGGTATCTCCGCCGCCGACACCCTCGCCGTGGAACTGGAATCGCCCACGCAGACAGTGAACCCCCTGTATGCGATGGACACCAACTCCCAGCACATCAACGAGCTGGCCCACGCCACCCTTGTGGCCGTCTCACCAAAGCTCGTCCCCGAACCTTACCTGGCGGAAGAGTTCCACTATGAGGGAAACAATACGATCGCCTTTCGCCTGCGCAAGGGCTGCAAATTCGAGAATGGGCAGGAAATCACATCGGCAGATGTGGAAAAAAGCCTCGCCTTTTTCATGGATCCGAAAAACGAGAGCTCCTTCGCCAAGGGAATTCTGGAAAGAATCAAAAAGTTCGAACGCATCGACGACTACCGCTTCAAAATCATCACCGACAGGCCCGCTCCTTCCCTGCTCACCGATCTGGAGCTGCTCAAAATCCTCCAGCTGGAAGGCGAGGTTCAGGGGGCACGCCCTCCCTTTCTCCGCGGCGCGGGCCCCTACAAAATGGTTTCTTTCAGCCCTTCAGAGATCCTGCTCGAACGCTCCGGCCAGCCGTGCCTGCCCCAGCCCGCCATTCCAAAGGTGCGGGTCAAGGTGGTGCGCGACGAGCTTTCCCGCTTTCTCAAGCTGAAGCGCGGAGAGCTTGATCTCGTCCTGAATGACCTGAACTTCCGGAAGGTGGAAATGATTCTGAAGGATCCCTCCCTGCCGATGAGCGCGATCGCTGTCAAAGGCGTGAACTATGCCTATATGGGAGTGAACCAGCAGAGCGGCCCGCTGCGCGACCCGCGCGTCCGCCGCGCCCTGCAGCTGAGCTTCGACATTCCCGCTCTCATCCAGTCCAAGAGCCGCGGCCTTGCCGCCCCTTCGCGCAGCATGCTGGCCGACATGAACTACTTCGCCAACCTCAACCTGCCGCTGGTGAAACGCGATCTGGTGGAGGCCCGCCGCTTGCTCGACGAGGCGGGCTATTCCAACGGCACCAACGGCAAGCCGCCACTCACGCTCAGCCTCAAAACCAGCTCGGGCGGCGCTTCCGTGGAAAACGCGCGCGTACTCGTGGCGCAGGCCAAGGAGGCCGGCATCAACATCCAGCACCGCGCCTTCGACTGGGGGATTTATTTCAGCGATGTGAAAAGCGGCAATACGGAGCTCTATACCCTCAGCTGGACAGGTGTTACCGACCCACATCTCTACTTCGAGCTTCTTCACTCGTCCCAGATCGGCCGCAATAACCGCACCCGCTACAATAACCCCGAAATGGATAAGCTCATCGACGAGGGCGATTCCGTGCTCGATCCGGCCAAACGCAAGAAGTCCTATGATCGTGTGCAGGAAATCGCTGCCAGGGATCTGCCGCTGATCAGCCTCTGGCACCCCAATAATGTCGCGGTATTCCGCAAAGAAGTGAAAGGCGTCACCGTTCACCCGATGGGCACCTGGAGGGTGATCTTGGGGATGAGGAAGGAATGAGGCGCTTTCTCGTCGGGGAAAAACTGAAAGAGGGGGCCAGCCTCTGCCTTTCAGCGGACGAAACCAAGCACGCCACCCGCGTGATGCGGCTGAAAGCCGGCGACAAGATCTTGCTTACCGACGGAAAAGGTACCGAGGCGGAGGCGGAAATCCTCAGCTGCGAAAAGACAGGAGCCCAGCTGCGCGTGCTTTCGCTGCAAAAGGCGAAAGCGCGGAATTTCCGTGTCGAACTGATTCAGGGCACCCTCAAGGGCGCCCGCATGGACTGGCTGATCGAGAAAGCCACCGAACTCGGAGTGGATGCCGTGCATGTGGTGGATACCGAGTTCGCCGTGGCGGGCGAGCGGGCCGACCGCTGGTCGCGCCTGGCGCAGGCAGCGGTGAAACAAAGCGGAAACCCGCGCTTGCCCGAGATTCACACCGCCAAAGACCTCGCAGAGGCTCTGAGTAGGCTCCCGAAGGGTTTCCAGGGCCTGTTGCTCAGCCCCCACGCCAAGCAGGGGCTTTTACAAACCATGGCGATGGCCAGGCGCCCCGAAATCATAGTGCTGGCTGTGGGACCAGAGGGCGGCTTCTCGTCCGAGGAGGAACACTTCCTGACCGAGAACCGTTTTACGCCCTGCCTGCTCTCTTCCCAGATCCTGCGTGGGGAGACGGCGGCTCTCACGGCCGTGGCCCTCAGCCTTCATGCTCTTGAGTTCCCCGGCGGCTCTGGGCTATAAGAAAAGAATGCAATTTCATCCTCAAGATCTCAGCGAGCTAGATGAACTTACCGAAGAACATTTGGGTTTTTCCGCGCTTAGTGATGGGCTCGGCTTCTCGAAGTCGGCCAAAAAAGCGCCGGCCAAGGGCCCGGGGAGTTTTGAAGACTTCCTGGAGAACGATCCTTCATTGAAGCAGAAAGCTCTATCCGGCAACGGCGCCGTGGCTGCGGGCGTGGCTCGGCCGGCCCCTGCCATGTCGCGCGCCGTGCCTACACCGAAAAACGTTCTGGCTGAGCCGGCGGCTCCGCAGATCGTGCGCATTGCGGCCTTCCTGCTCGATCTCGCAGCGATTCTCACCCCGCTCTCTTTGGCCTGGTGGATCAGCTTTGGCTCGAAGGCCGGCGCGGTTTTCCGCCAGGATCCGCGGCCGCCCACGCTGCTCGCTGCCGTGATCCTCTGCGCCTATTTTCTCCTCTCGGAGAGCTTCGGCGGGCAGTCGCTTGGGAAAATGGCGCTCGGTCTGCGCGTGGTGGAAGACGACAAATACCAGAAGCCCACGGGCCTACCCCATGCGGCCCTGCGCCTCCTTCTGTTCGTAGTTGGCGCTGCCTTCCTGGGACTCGGCTTCCTCGCCTCTTTCTGGGATGCCAAGCGGCGCCCTTGGCACGACCGCTATTCAGGCTCGATCGTTCGCCGGCAGGCCTAGAATGCCGTCGAAGCCGCGAACCTCCTCAAAGAAAGTGCTGGCCCCCGCCTCCGCTTCCCGTTGGGCGCGCGCCTTCCAGAAAAAAGGCAAGCGCGTCGTTTTCACCAACGGCTGCTTCGACCTTCTTCATAGCGGGCACGTAACCTATCTGGAGCAGGCCCGCCGCCTCGGCGACGCCCTGGTGGTCGCGCTCAATGGCGACGCCTCGGTGCGCCGACTCAAAGGTAAGGGCCGCCCCTTGGTAACCCTGAAGGATCGTGCGCGCGTGATGGCCGCACTGGAATGCGTGGACGCCGTGACCTGGTTCCACGAAACCACGCCCGTGAAGCTCGTGGCGCGCCTTAAGCCCAAGATTTACGTAAAAGGCGGCGACTGGGATGTGCGCAAGATTCCGGAATACGAAGTGGTGGCGGGTTATGGCGGCAAGGCGCTCGCGCTCAATTTCGTCCGTGGCCGTTCGACCACACGGCTGATCCAAAAGGCGCGGAAGGGCCGATGAAACCGCAGCGGAGCAAAGAGCTGGCCGAACGCCTGATCTCTGGAGACAAACGCGCCCTCGCCCGCCTTATTTCGCTTGTAGAGAACGAAGAGCCCCATGTTGTGGATGCCCTCGCCCGCATCTATCCACATACCGGGCACGCACATCTTGTCGGAATCACGGGACCTCCGGGTGCTGGCAAATCCACTCTCACCGACAAGCTGATCCGCCGCGCCCGCGCCGACGGGAAAAAAGTCGGCGTGCTCTGCGTGGATCCCTCCTCCCCCTTCTCGGGCGGCGCGATCCTGGGAGACCGCATCCGCATGCAGGAGCATAGCGCCGATAGCGATGTCTTCATCCGCAGCATCGGCACCCGCGGCGGACAGGGCGGCCTCTCGCGATCGACTCAGGAATCGGCCATGCTGCTCGATGCCGCCGGCTACGACCTCGTGATCCTCGAAACCGCCGGCGTGGGCCAGACGGAGCTCGGAATTCTCGAAGTGGCCCACTCCATCCTCGTGGTGCTGGTTCCTGAAAGCGGTGACGACATCCAGATGATGAAGGCCGGCATCCTTGAGATCGCCGATATCCTAATCGTGAACAAATGCGACCGCCAGGGCTCCGACCATGTAGTGAAGGAACTGCAGGTGATGCTCGAGATCGCGGGGTCGGCCCAGGGGTGGAAAATCCCGGTGCTGAAAACCGTGGCGGAAAGCGGAAAAGGCGTGGATGAGGTCTACAACGCCCTTCAAGGCCACTTCGCCCACCTCAAGCAAACAGGAAAAATCGCGGGCAAGCGCGCGCATTTCGCGAAGACTGCCATGTTGCATGTCGTGCGGGATCTCGCCGCGCGGGCCGCGCAAGCCGAGCTGGGCAAGCCCCATGGCATCGAGCTGCTCGAGCGGGTGTCGGAACGAAAGCTCGATCCGTTCAGCGCGGCGGAGAGCCTGTTTAAATCCTAGAGAGTAAGAAAAAGATTCTTCAGATAGCGCCCCTCGGCCATGGCCGGGAGCACGGGGTGATCGGCGCTCATCGCACCTCTTTGCAGCACCTGGGCCTCGCGGCCCGAGTCCAGCAGGGCCTTCTGCACGAGTTCCTCAAAACGTTCTTCCTGCAAGTGGTAGGAGCAGCTCGAGGTGCTGAGCACTCCTCTTCCCGCCACAAGACGCATCGCCTGGGCGTTCAGGTCGCGGTAGGCTTTCGCCCCCTGGTTGAAAGATTTCTTATTGGTAATCAGCGCAGGCGGATCGAGAGCCACCATGTCGAAAGAGCGCTCCTTCATCCCCTGAAGCGCCTCTAGGGCATCACTCTTCACGCATTCGATCTTGCCTTCCATGTCCAGCTTCTTCGCCACGGCCCGTACGGCATCAAGAGCGGATGCGGAGCTGTCCACGAAGGTCACGTGCGCGGCTCCGGCACGGAGAGCGCCTAAGCCCCAAGCACCGGCATGGCAGAATACATCGAGCACGCGCAGATTCTTTTCCGTCTTCGCCTTGCCCTCGGCCCAGCGGCGGAAGAAGGCGCGGTTGTCGCGCTGGTCGAAGAAAAATCCAGTCTTCTGGCCGGTGAGCGGATCAATGGGGAAGCGCAGGCCATGCTCAGCCGCCCAAGCTTCCTTGAGTTCGCCAGAGAGCAAAGTAGAGGCGGGCTCAATGCCCTCAAGCTTGGCGGAGCGGTGGTCGGTACGAACGACGATGGCGGGATTGTTCTCGCCATAACGTTCTTTCGCCAAGGCTTGCAACGCCTCCGCGACAATCCCGCTGCGGATCTGCATGCCCAGGGCGTGCGGCTCGATCACCCATGCGCCTTGGTAGCGGTCGACGATCAAGCCAGGCAAACCATCGCCCTCACCAAAGCAGGCCCGGTAGGTTCCGGCGGCATCGGTGGCCGCACCGTAAAGCACATCCCGCGCTCCCAAGGCTTTTTCTAAGCGAGCGCGGAAAAAGGCGCCGTCGATAGCCTCGCCCCGATTCCGGGAAAGAATGCGTACGGCGATGAGCGAGCTTGGGTTCACGAAACCCGTGCCCAAGTAGTCTCCGTGGCAATCCAGCACATCCACCAGGCTGCCCGGCTCGAGCTTCATGAAGCGCTTGGGGTCGCTCAGCTCATTGCTGAAAATCCAAGGATGGCGCTTCTTGGCGCGGTCTTGGGCATGACGGTTCAATGTAATGCATGGTAAAGAATTCATATGCGTACTCACCGGGTGGATTGGTACCACCATCTGCCGCCCCATGTGAAAGGAATTCTCACCACCCTCCAGAGCGCCGGGTTCGAGAGCTATGTGGTGGGCGGGAGCGTGCGTGACCTCTGGTTAGGCCTGAAACCAAAGGACTTTGACCTCGCCTCGAGCGCCACCCCCGAGGAGATCGAGAAGCTCTTTGCCCGCACCGAGGACGTCGGCCGCCAGTTCGGCATCATGATCGTCGTGACGGAAGAGGGGTCCGTCGAGGTGGCCCGCTTTCGCGCCGACGCCGAATACAAAGACGGCCGCCACCCTACCGGAGTTGTGTTTTCGAGCCCCGAAGAAGATGCCAAGCGCCGCGACTTCACCATCAACGCCCTATTTTACGACCCCACCAAGGGCGAGGTGATCGACTATGTGGGCGGGATCGAGGACATCGAGGCCTGTTCCATCCGTTGCGTGGGTGACGCGAAACATAGGATCGAGGAGGACTCCCTGCGCATGCTTCGGGCCGTCCGCTTCCATGCGCAGTTCGCGCAGTCGGGCTTCGCCTTGGATCGGAACTTGATCGACGCCGTTTGCGCACTTCATGAACGACTGGCGCTTGTCAGCCGCGAGAGAATCACGCAGGAGCTGAGCAAGATATTTCTTTCTCCCCGTCCCTCCATTGGGCTTTTTGATCTGGTGCAGATGGAGCTGTGGGAAGGTGTGTTCGGAAAGGCCGTTCCGAATAGTGGAACCTTCAACCGCTTCGACTCGATCGGTCCCCTGTTTCTATCGCAGTTTCAAAGAGAGCCTGGCTTGCCATTGTACGTGGCCGCTGCTGCTCGCTGGCTTTCCGGATGGGAGCCGGAAAAAAGTCTCGTGCTCACGAAAGACGCAAAGGCCGCCGCACTCGCGATTCCCAAAGTGCTTCCGAAGCTGGCGAACTACCAGCAGCTCTCTCTGGCGGAGAAAAAATTGTTTCTGAATGAACGCTTCTATCCGGAAGCCTGGGCGGTTTTATTTTCCGAATCCAGTGGCCAGGCCGTAGATGCGCTGCATGCCATGGAACTCGATCGTCTGCGCTGGCATGCGGAAAAGCGCTTGGACCCGCCGGCTTTGGTAAATGGAACGGACCTGATCGCGTTGGGGTTTTCTCCTGGCCCGGATATGAAAAAAATCCTCGAAGAGATTCGCATGGCGCAGCTGAACGAAGAGATCGACGACAAACAGGAAGCGATCGAAATCCTAAAGAAGCGAAAAAAGAGCTGGATCAGCGCATGATTTTTTTGAGCGCTTCGGGGTCGGACTCCACATAAATCGTCTTGTTCCCCGTATAGGTCACTTCGGCCAAAGTTCCCTTGATCGCCTTAACATGCTTGCGCTGGGTATAGTCCACTTCCGCGCGCTTCCCTTTACGAATGCGTGAATGATAGAGACAGAGCTGCGCGGCTTCAAGCAAAGTTGAAAGAGGCACTGTCTTGTTTCTCTGCTCCTTGATCACCACATGCGCGCCCGGCAGGCCCTTCACGTGCATCCATAGATCATTGCCCTTGCTCTCGCGAAATGTAACTCGACGATTCTCTTCCTGGTTGCGTCCGCAAATAATCTTGAAGCCATCGCTGGATTGGATTTCCAAAAATTCCTTGGCGGCCGGCTCGCCCTTTTCTTCCTGCCCGTCGGGGCGCTCCGGGATGTCCAGACCTTCTTTTTCAAATTCTTTGGTTAGTTTTTCCAGCTGGCAGTCCTCGGTGGCTGCCTCGATGCTTTTGGCCACTTTTTCCACATGCTCGGATTTCTTTTCCAGCTCGGCCACGCGTCCCTCAAGCTCCCGCACGGCACGGTGGAGCTTCTTGGCTTTCTTGAAGCAGGCCTCGGCATTGTCGGAATAGGTTTTCGTTCCGTCCAACGCGATCTCCACTCCGTCGAGCTCGATTTTCTTCTCCTTGGGGAATTTTTTCGGTCCGAGCTCGTAGAGGTGGGCCACGAGCGCCATCCCTCTCTTCTGGAAAAGTTCGGCCTCCTTTCCCTCTTCGAAATCCTCTCTCGCGTTCTCGAGCGCGGTCTTCACTTTCTTGCCATGGCTCTTCCATACCTGGCGCCACAGCCGCTGATAGGAGCTGAAGCCGGTTTTCTGCACGGCAGCCCAGTACTTCTCGCCAATCGCGGAATGAAAGGGAAAGGGCGCTCCCGCTTCCGCCGCGAATTCCCGCACCTCATTCCCCGCTGCAGTGCCCGCCACAGGCGCCGGCGGCAGGCGATAAATGCCGCCGCTCTCGAGGCTTACCTGCCTGAAGCTTTGGATAAATCGGCCTGTTCGCTCCTCGCGATTCCAGTTCTCCAGGAGCACGATATTGGCGCGTTTCGGAAGCAGCTCAAACAGAAGCGAAACCCCCTCTTCGAAATGCATCAGCAGGAAGCGCTCGTTTCTCACCTGTTCGAGCGAGACTACCCTTTTGCCAAGTAGGCGCTTGCGCAGCACCATCACGAAGTTGGACGGCTCAGGCTGGGACTCGATCTTCCAGTCGTCCTTGGCCAGCACCCAGCAGCTATTGTCCTGGAGCAAGCAGGCCCAGAGGCGCCAGGGGCCGCCGTGGCCGAACCCCTGGAAGGAAAAGGTCTCTCCCGCAGCCAATTCCCGTGCCTGGGCGACCTTCTGCAAAGCGCTGCCCATCAGCACGGGGCGCGCTTCTTCGAGCAAAAGCGAGATTTCCTTCCATTTGAGCGACATAACGCAATCTGCTAGATTGCCCCCATGAACCAGGCCGAAAACTTTCAGTCGCTGGAATGGCAGGCGTTGCTCCGCCATTATAGCGCCCATTGCCTCAGTGCACCAGCCAAGGAGGCGGCCCTGGTTCTGGAGCCCGAAGAGAGCGTGGACAGCTCGGAATCTCTCCTGGCGCTGACCGCTGAGGGCCTACTGGCCTTCGAACGCGACTCTTTCTCCCCTCTGTCGGGCCTGGACATTCTGGACCCCATTTTGGAGCGGTTGCTTCGGTCGGCTGTGCTGGATGGGAAAGACCTCCTGCAGCTCGCGAAGCTGGCGGAGATCTCAGGGCATGTCCGCGGCGTTCTTGCATCCAGTGAAGCCGCCGCCGCCTGCACTCGCCTCAATGTTCTCGCCACATCGATCCCCGAGCTGCTCCTGGCGGTAGAGCCCGTCAAGCGCGCGATCGATGAGAACGGAATGGTGCGCGATTCGGCCAGCCCCACCCTGAAGTCGCTGCGCGACCAGGAGCGCAAGCTCCATTCCGAAGCGCGCGAGCGTGTGGACCACGTGCTCCAGCAAGCCCATCGCGACGGCTATCTACAGGACAAGTTCTTCGACTTCCGCGACGGCCGATATCTGATTCCTGTGAAAACGGAATTCAAGAGCCGCGTGCTCGGTTTCGTAGTGGAAAGCAGCGCCACCCGCGCCACAGTTTTCATGGAGCCGGCGGCCGTGCGCGAAACCAACGATCGCATCAAGCAAGCCCAGCTGCTGATCGAGGAAGAAATCTATCGCATTTTGATGGAGCTTTCGCAGAAGCTGCATCCACGCGGGCAGGATTTCAAGTCCGCCTACGAACTTTCCGTGACGATGGACATGACGCTCGCGCGTTCGTCCCTCGCCCGCGCCTATTCGAGCCTGCGCGGAGTTTCACGCCCCTCCTTCGGCAACAAATTCGATCTCGAAGGCCTCTATCACCCTCTCCTGGCATTCGTAATTCCACCCGAACAGGTGATCCGCAATAGCTTCCATCTCGGTCCCGATCGAAGGGTGCTCGTGA
>DATBTF010000048.1:0-7708 GCA_036559405.1 Bdellovibrionota bacterium | reverse complement strand
CCTGCCGGCACCTTCGAAACGATTCACATCCGCGCGAAAAGCCAGCAGTCGGGCAATATCGAAGTTTGGGCGAATCCCCAAGCGATCACGCTCGATGGCTATGCCAAAACGACGATGGAAGCCAATGGCATGCCGATCGCGATGGAACTCACGAAGTTCGGCGGCCGCTAGGCTGTTCGGAATACCGAAACAAAAAAGCCATGCCGAAAGGCATGGCTTTTTTTATTAGCCCGATTCGCTACTGCGCCGCGGGAGCTGGAGGCCCGGCGGCAGGCGCACCAGGGCCGGGTACGGCACTGGTATCGGCTGCGGAGGGCGTGGTGGCCACGTTGGGCCCTGCGGCCGGAGCAGCTTCCTGCGGAGGCGCGATGGCGCTAGGCACGGGAGCCGCAGGAGCAGGCATTCCGCCCCCGCCCGCGGCCTTCTGCGCTTTACGAGCTTCAGCTTCGGCCATTTCCTTCTCAGTGATGTCGTAGAAAATGGTGAAACCCGCGAAAATCTTGTTCGGATTCTTGATCAAGCGGCGGTTATAGCTCTGCAGCTTTTTATATTTGTTCCGCTTTCCGTAAACCTCGTCGGCGATGCCCGCAAGCGTATCGCCTTTCTTGATCTCGTAGGAGTGGCCGTGCTGCTCGGGCTCGAAGGGCGCGCTCGGCACCTCGTAGCGCAACTTCATTCCCTTACGAAGGTTGGATCCGCCTTTGAGTGCCTGGCGGTTGATGTCATGGAGATCTTTCCAGCGATCCACATCGCCATAGAGCTTGAAGGCGATCTTCATCAGGGTGTCGCCAGCCTTCACGGTATAAGCATCCATCTCTCCCGTGCCAGCCGAGCTGGAACCGCTTTCATCGCTGGCGTCAGCGGTCTTGGATTCCTCGTCTTCCTTTTCTTTCAGGTCGCTGAAGGGATCCGGTTCCGTTGCGGCGGCAGCCTCGCTGCTGTCGGAGGACTCTTGCCCTCCCTTTTCGTTGGAAAGCATGTCTTCTGGAACGCTGCCCACCGCATCCGCGCTCGAAGCGCTTGAATCGGCCGCTCCAGCTTCCGGATTGCCTGAATCGCCGGCTGGAGGAGTGTTCGAGCAGGCATAGGAGCCGAGCAGCAAAGCCAGCACAAACAAATGAGAAAATTTATGGAATGGGAACGACATGATGCATCTCCTCCTTGAGCGCATAGAGCGGTGCTCTGATCTCTATGATAAGGAAGAACGCATTGGAAACAAAAGCGAAAAGCCTACCTGCTAACGGCTTTGGAAGAAGACGCAAGCGGTAGAAATAGCTCGCGTTGGTCGATCTTATCGAGGATCTGGCGGGCGATAAGATCGAAATGTTCCGGGTGGGTCACGAAATCCAGCTCGTCGGAATCGATCACCAGAAGACGGCCTTCCTTGTAGCCGCCAATCCACTCTTCGTAGTAGCGGTTCAAGCAAGCCAGATAGTCTTCAGGAATCTGCTGCTCGAAATCACGGCCGCGTTGTTTGATCTGTTGCACGAGCCTGGGCAAAGATTTGCGCAGATAAATCATCAAATCCGGTGCTGGAAGGTGCTTGATCATCTCGCCGTAGAGGTCTTTGTAGTTGCGGAAGTCCCGCTCCTCCATCTTTCCGCTCTCAAAAAGATTGCGAGCGAAAATGTGGCTGTCTTCGTAGATCGAACGATCCTGGATCGCGGAAGCGCTTCCGAGGCCCACCTCCCGGTGCACCTTGTAGCGGTGGTTCAGGAAGTAGATCTGAAGCGGAAAGCTCCAGCGTGCCATGTCTTCGTAGAAGTCTTTGAGATAGGGGTTGTCCGCCACGGATTCGAAATGTGGCTTCCAGCCGTAGTGATCGGCCAGCATCCGCGTAAGCGTGGTTTTCCCCGTACCGATATTCCCGGCAATGGTGATGAAAAGCTTTCCCGACATGGATTCCCCTCACAAAAGTTTTATCGAGGCCGGGCTTACCTGGTCAAGTGTACGTTAAGATTTCACTCCAATGAGCGATTGACGCGGGCCAGAATCTGGTCGGCCTCGGCACGGGTCGCCTTTAAAAGGCGCAGCTCGGGACTGCCATCGTCTTTCATCCCCACTACCTGTGGCTCGGCCCGCCGAATGAAAGTCATGAGGTATTTCCGGGCGTTCCAGGCTCCGTTGGACTCTTTCTCGTACAGCTTTCCCAACCAGAAAGGCGCGTAAAGGGAGGACGGCTGTTTTTCAAAGAGAATTCTCATGGCCTCGATGGCCTCACGGTTTCGCTTCAAGGCGGAAAGGGCCTGGGCGTCCAGGATGGTGCCCCTTTCATCGATCCCGCCCGCCAATGTGGCCTGAAGCAGCTCATGGGAGCGCCCCGGATTGCTGCCGAGGGAAGCCTCCGCCAGCTCCAAACGCACCTCGCGCTTGCCGTCGTTCAGCGCCAGAGCACGCTCGAGCACAGGAATCGCCTCTTTCGTTCGATCCTCTTGGCGCAGAGCGCGGGCATAGGCAGAAAGAACCAGTAGGTTGTCGGGCTCCGTCTGCCGGGCTCGGTCGAGGGCCTCGATCGAGCTACCGGAGCGGTCCAGGCGGAGATAGTTCAAGCCGTTCTGGTACTGCTGGAAGGTGTCGTTCGTGTAAAAAATTTCAGAGAGGCTTTCCCGCTCGCGCTGGATTCTCTCCCTATCCTCTTTCGTTCTCGCCACCGCCATCGCGGCCTCGAGCTTGCCCAGACCCTGCTGACGGCGGCCGAGCATTACGGAAGCACGGGCGAACTCAATATAACAAGTCACGAAGGAGGGGTTGAGGTCGATCGCGCTCTGGTACTGCTTCAGCGCCTCTTCCCACTTTTTGCGCGCATTCAGCTCCACACCTTTCGTGTAGTACTGGTATGCCAGAGTGCTTTTCGGTTTGGCGGCCTCGCTAGCCGGCGCCGCGAACCCCACTACCAATAGGACCGCTGCAAGCATTCTCATTTCAGCACCTCGTCCCACTCTTCATCCATCTTGAATAAACCAAATGCGCCGCCCGTGTGCAGAAAAAGCACCTTCTTGCCGAAAGCCTCCGCGCCTCTCTTTTTCACCGTTTGATAAAGGCCATAAAGGGCCTTGCCGGTATAGACCGGATCCACGAGCATTCCTTCTTCTCGCGCCACCTTGCGGATGAATTCGAGCTCCTCTTTAGTGCTCAAAGCGTAACCGCGGCCCACGAACCCGTCGAGTATCTCGATATCATCGGCGGCGAACGAAAGGGGGAGCTGGCGCTCCTGGATCGCCGACCAAAGGATTTCCTTCACGAGCTTGTAGCTCTCCTTTTTGTCGTAGCAGACATTCACGCCCACGATGCGCGTTTTCGCGGCTTCGTTTTCCGCAAGCAACTTGCCGAGAACCAGTCCAGCCTGCGTGCCTCCGCTGCCATGAGCTACGACCATGGTGTCGAATGCAGCAGGCGCGTCTCCTTTTCCGCACTGAGATTCGATCTCCGCGAATGCCGCACAGTAGCCGAGGGCCCCCAGCCCGTTGGATCCGCCCTCGGGAATGAAGTAGGTTTTTCCGCCTTGGGCGCGGATCTGTCCGTCCAAGAGCTGGCGTAAATCGCTCATGCCTTCGTAGTACTGATCGTTCGTCAGATAAAAAATTTCCGCGCCAAAGAGGCGGTCGAGCAGATTGTTCGATTGCGCCCGTAGAGGTGCCTCTCCGCGGAGAAACAATACGCAGCGAAGACCGAGCTTTGCGGCGAGCGCGGCAGTGGCCCGGCAATGGTTCGACTGCACGCCACCGCAGGTGATCAGGCAGGTGGCGCCCTTCTGGAGCGCGTCGCGGGCAAGGAACTCCAGCTTACGGATTTTATTTCCGCTCCACTCGAATCCAGTCTGGTCGTCACGCTTGACCCAAAGATCGATGCCGAGCTCCGCGGACAGCTTCGGCAGCCGTTCGATCGCGGTGGGAAGCTTGGCCCAATGTCCTCTTTCTGGAAGTTCTACCTTCATACTTTGACTTACTTTACACGCCACATTATCTTTAGGGGAGATGATCCACAAGGGCCGCTGTCTCGCCATTCTTGCCATTCTCGCCCTTTTTCCCATGGATGCTCGCTCCGAACGCCGCGCGGCGGTGATTCTGGAGACAAGCACCACGGGCAAATTGGTGCGCATGAGCCTGGGCAGCCACCAGGGAATGAACCTGGGGGACCCGGTGCTCTTCGCCGCCGGCTCCAAAAAAGTGGCTGCCGGCAGGGTGATCCGTGTGCAAGACGGAAACTCGATCGTCGTCGTACTCGAAAAGTACGGTACCGAATCCCCCGCGGCCGACTCCAACTACGACGTTCTTTTCGGAAATCCGGTGGGCGAATCACCGAACCTCCCTGACTTCGTGGCCGACCGGGAAAATGAACTCGACAATCCCACGAACGAAAAATTTTGGACCAAAGAAAACGACGAGGTGAGCCCGGAGCTCGACGACGACAATTACACCCCTGAGGTCGCAATCCGGCCCAAGTTTCCCCTGCCACGCACCTACAGCGCGCACAACATCACCGTCGGCCTGAATATGTTCCGCAACCACACCTTGGCCGGAGAAAACGACGACGTCAGCGAAGGCCTGCCGAGCACTTACACCACCTACAACGGCTACTCCATCCGTTATGCGTACACCTTCCGTTCCCACTATTGGTTGAAGATGCAGGCTCCGGCGCTTCTCTCCGCGGAGTTCGGATTCGGGATGTATACGTTTCCTCACACCTTCCCCGCTTCGATCCGGCCCGATCCCACCCAAGATGCGACGGAGGTGCGGGTGATCCCGATCCAGGTGGGGCTCCGATATCTCGTGGAGGTGAGCAAGCTCTTCCGCCTCTATCCCTATGTGGGCTATCAATACAACGTCGTCAGCGCCGTCAACGGCTCGCTCCAAGGCTTGGAGCCCCTGATGGGGGGCAGGCTCGTGGGCGGCGGCGGCGCCGTGCTGGTCATGAGCGACACCATCGACACCCGCGTGGAAGGCGGCAGCGACGGAGTGATGGCCGGCCTCGTGGTGAAGTTCTGATGAGCCGTTGTTCCGCCGTGCAAATCGTGTTTTGTGCACTTTTCATTTTTTGGGCCTTCTCCCTTTCCGGCTGCGGAGTGAAGGCCCCTCCCATCGCCCCGGAATCCGAAAAAAGAGCGCCCCTGCCCAACTTGAATTGCTCGCCCACCGAAGAAAACTGCGACAAGGAAGACCCTCATTATCGCCCTCGCGGGCGCTGATCGTCTGTGTTATGGAATAAAGATTCCATAACTATGCCCCGCGCATGGAGCAGTGCATGAAGATTTTCGTCTGCGTGAAGCAGGTGCCCGATACCGAAACCAAAATCAAAATCGCCGGCGACGGCAAGAGCCTGGATCTCGCGGGCGTGAAATGGATTCTCTGTCCCTACGACGAGTTCGCCGTGGAGGAAGCCATTCGTTTCCGAGAAAAAAATGCGGGCGCTACCGTAACGGTGGTGAGCGCCGGGCCTGATCGCGTAGCCGAAGCCCTGCGTACAGCTCTGGCGATGGGCTGTGATGAGGCGATCCATGTGGCCGCGCCGGAAAGCGCAGACTCTTACCTGAATAGCAAAGCGCTGGCACGGGCGATTGAAAAGAACGGCCCGGCCCATATCGTTTTCACCGGAAAGCAAGCCATCGACGACGACTGCGCCCAGGTGCACCAGGCCCTGGCGGAGTTCATGAATGTCCCCGCAGTCACCGTGGTACTGCGCGCCCAGTATGGCGCCACCATTGCCGTGGAACGGGAGATCGAGGGCGGCACGATTGAAAAATATGACGTTCCCACTCCCTGCGTGATCGCCGCGCAGAAGGGAATGAACGAGCCGCGCTACGCTTCGCTGCCCAACATCATGAAAGCGAAGAAAAAAGAGATCAAAAAACTTTCCATGGCGGATCTGGATCTCAGCAATGCCGCCGCGAAAATTTCTTACAAGCAGATCACCCTTCCCCCGGAACGCAGTGCCTGCAAGATGATCGAAGGCGATCCCGCCACCGCCGCCAAGGCTCTGGTGAAAGCGCTCCACGAAGAAGCAAAAGTTATCTAGCGATTTAGAGGAAACCGAGATGAAAGTTCTTGTTTACTGCGAACACAGCAACGGCAAATTGAAAAAAGGCTCGCTTGAGGTTCTCTCCAACTGCGCACAGTGGGGAGTGGAAACACATGCTTTGCTGCTGGGCGCGCCGGGCACGCTCGCCACGCTCGCTGCACAAACGGAAAAGTTTGCTCCCCACACCGTGCACACCGCCGAACATAGCGCGCTCGCCCACTACTCTCCTGAAGGTTTCGCCAAAGTTGTGGCCGATGCGGCCAAGTCATTGGGCGCCGATGCGTTGCTCGCGACGGTTTCTTCCCAGTCGAAGGATTTTTTCCCGCGCGTAGCCGTGAAGCTCGATACCGGGATGGCGTCGGACTGCACCTCCGTGAATGTTGCGGGCGGAAAGCTCGAGGCCATTCGCCCGATGTATGCTGGCAAATGCTCTGCCGCTGTGGACTTCCAGGGCGCCAAGCCCGCGATCGCCACGATTCGTCCCAATGCCCTCGGAATGAAACCCGAGAAAGCGGGCAAACCTGCTGTCGCTGCCGTTTCCTGCGATCCGGGCACGATTCGCGCCGCCGTGAAAGAAGTGGTGGCGAAGGCCGGAGGCTCTGGAAAAACGGACCTAACCGAGGCCGATCGCATTGTGTCGGGCGGACGCTCGCTCAAGAACGCCGAAAATTTTAAGATTTTGGAAGACCTCGCCGCTGTGATCGGTGCCACCGTGGGCGCGAGCCGCGCGGCTGTAGACGCCGGTTACCGCCCGCACTCGGATCAGGTGGGCCAAACGGGGAAAACCGTTTCGCCCACTCTATACATGGCGTTCGGCATCAGCGGCGCGATCCAGCATCTTGCCGGAATGCGCAGCTCGAAGGTGATCGTGGCGGTGAACTCCGACGCTAACGCGCCGATTTTCCAAAAAGCCGACTACGGAGTGGTGGGTGATCTATTCCAGATCGTTCCCGCGCTTACAGAAGAGCTCAAGAAAGTCGTGCACTAGCGAACGCTAGTCTTTAAAGAAAATCCGGAACGCCTGCGTGCTTTGCCCGGCATTGTCCACGTAAACGCCCAAGCGCTGGTCCTGAGACAAAACAATTTTTCCGCTAGCATCCGGATTCACAAAATATCCCATGATCGAGGCACCGTCGGCGGCGCCGGCCGCAAAAACCACACGGCGATTGGCCGTATCGATATGCGCGAACCTGGATTTGGAGATTGTGAGTGTGCAGGCCCCGTAGTTCACCGTGCTTTTGGAAAGGCTGCAGACGAGATCAATCAGAGGCGCGCCGGTGGAGGACCGGATGTTGAAGCTCTTTCTCATATTGTCGCCTTCATCCACGGCGGACGCCTTCATGCCGTTGAAAAGATTCGTAGCATCGGCGTCGGCGGCTTGGCCGCGCACCATGATCACGGCACGGTCGGTGCTGAATACGGCGCTGGTGGAGGCTTGGGCCTGAAGGGCGCTGAGAAAAATGGCGAAAATAAACATGCTTCACCTTAGACTCATGCCCGGATTTGCGCAAGGAACTGAGTCTTCGAGTCGACCTTTAGGCCGCCGCCACGCCTTCCGACTTATATTTCCAAAAGGCCGGCAGCAAGAACCCGCAAGCCAACACGCCCAAAGTGCACACCACTCCGCCCGTCGCCACGGAGAACGCCAACCCGCCCATCTCGGCCATCCAGCCCGCCCGCATATTCCCGAGCA
>DATBTF010000047.1:0-17630 GCA_036559405.1 Bdellovibrionota bacterium | reverse complement strand
AATGAAAAGATCCGGGCTGAAATCCCCCTCGATACGATTTCTCAGGAATACAATGTGGACGGATTGGTTCGCCAGCGCAACAAGATAGACCCCGCCGCCATGGACCCTTATGGCATAGGCAGACTCAGCAACAGCTTGCGTAACGGAAATTATGCCGGAGGAGGAATTTCGGATGGGTACGTCATCAACAGATTTCTAGGACGCGCCCAAAACTGCGGCCCTCAGGACTCCGACTGCCAGCTGAAAGAATGGAAGAGCAATCTCTCCGGCGCAAACAGTGAGGGCTGCTATGGAAACAAAAACGAATTCGTAAAATGGTTCCAGAACCTCGAGCCAAAAACAAATCCCAGCTGGGACGACGTCAAAGGCGACTACGAAAATGCCCAGCGGGTCTTTTATCCCGCCATGGGGAAGTACAGCGTCGAATTCGCGGTAAAGGATGAAAATTCCCGCCTGCAAAACCTCAAGCAAAACTACCAATTCCGGGTCGGCAATCTTCGTGGCTACCAGCCCTATCTGGACCAGGAAGTTACGTTTTTCAAAAGCCTGCATGATACCAAGAAAATGGACTCGAAGGCGGCGCTGGCACAGATCTTTTCGGACAATCTGGAGAACCTCAACCAATGCAAGCGGGCCGCGATCACCATGCCCGGCCTGTACAACACCTTGAACGGCCTCGAAAAGTCCTATGTCACGAATGTGGCCTTATTTGTGAACAGCTACAATCCCCCGCCTCCTCCCCAGCCCATGAGTGGGGGCAGCTCCGGCAGCGGCGGCGGATTTGGCGGCAATAATAATTACAATAACTACGACAACTTCGACTATATGAACGAAATCCTGGCGCCCATTGACCCCACCCTCGTTTCCGACCGCCGGAAGTTTTTGCAGGAATCGGGTCTGAAGGACTTCAAGCAGATTACTTCCCTGATCTCACAGGCGGAGCAACGCGTAGGTGTTCCGGTCGATCCCAACCGCGGCATCGTACTCTCCATGGGGCAGGCGAAGCAGATCTGCAAATTGGTCAGCACCATGGAGATCCACGATTCCCTGGACAAGATCGACTCCGCTTTAAAGGAACAATTCGAATCCTGCACCGGCGATGTAGCCGAGGTGACCGCGACGGACAGCGGCTGGGGGTATGCGCTTCCCCAGCTGAGCTTCGTCCCCAAAACCTTTAAAGAGCTCGGCAAGCTTCTGGACACGCCGGATAAGCGCGCCGGCTACCTCAAGGCCAGCTTCTCGGGCATGGGCCTCAAGGACCTCGACCAGGGCGAGCTCGGCAGCGGGAAGTTCGCAACCTACCGCGATATGGTGGAGTATCTCAACGAATTGCCCTGCGTGAAGGCGATCTTCGTGCCGCAGATGCAGCTTCTGGATTTAAGTAAAACGGTTTACCGGGAATCTGACGACCGTGGCGGAGTCGGAGTGGTTTGGGGAGGGAAAAAATGCGCTACTTCATCGCGATAGCTTTGCTGCTGGGGCCTACTCCCACCGAAGCTTCCAGAAAACCATCTGTCGCCCCGCCTGATTCGTCCTGCGAAGCCAAGGCCTGGCCCTTTGCACGCGCTCAAAATAAAAAAGATCTCTACAAGCTCTTCCGCCTCAGCTCGCGCGCCAAACTTGAAAAATACTATTTCCACGAGCTCACGCGCGCCGACGGCCAGAGCGATGCCCTGCCCTACTACCTGGCTTTCTATCTCGTGCATACCGAGAACCACAAACCCACGAAAGCGTTCTACGACTTCCTCCGCTGGGGCGCCGAACTCGAAGGTCCCGACCAAGCTCCCCACCGGATGGCGCTCGAGAAAATCTGCGGCTTCCAACGGAAGTTCGCCTCGCTCACTCCAAAAGATTTCAAGAAGCGGAAGTAGTTTTTAAAACTAGAAACGGAAGCTGAAGTTCCCGCTCAAGAGAAAACGATCGCGCCCCTTGAGAATGAACGGGCTGTTGATCGTGGTAAAGGCGCTGGCCTCGAGCCCGATGCCCAGCCAGTCAATCGGCCAGAGAAAAAATCCCAGGGTGTGCTGCAGATACCAGTATGTGCCAGGGTCCACATGGATTTCGCCCACCTGGTCCACGTTCACGTTCTTCTGCGGATAGCTTACATAGTTCAAGCGCTCCACGAAGTAGGGCTCGAAAATCCCCACTTTGTAGCTCACGATGGGGCCGAGATAGCTGTAGAAGCCGTCGAAGCTGGTGCCGATGCCGGCCAGGCCGGAGAGCGAAAGGCCGTCGCCCCCGCCCGAGAGAAGGTACTTCCCCCACACCCCGTACTCCACCACCTCGTACTGGAAGCCGATGTCGAATTTGTCCGACATTCCGTAGGAGTATTTGAGAGAAGGCACCCAGCCGGTATTGGCCACGCCGATCGTGGAGCCCGCGCTGAGCAGGCTCTTGCCCTCACCGTTGGTACGAGCGCTGATGTGGTTCGAGAGCGGGGCCACGGCGCAGCCGGAGGCCAGCAGGGCCAGGAAAAGCAAAGGGGAGAGAAATCGCGCCATACACCCAGGGTAAACGCTTCTTCCCCCCGGCGGCAACCTGGTTTATGGTGAGCCCATGATCATCGTCACGGGCTCCGCCGGCTTCATCGGCAGCCATATCGCCGACCACTTCGCGAACAAGCACAAAGCCCGCCTGCTATTGGTAGACAATCCTGCCTTTTTCCGCGAACGCCCCTACTTCAAGCCAGGCGACGCCACTCTCTGGGACTGGGCCACGGGCAAGGAAGACAAACCGGCGCCGCACAAGATCGTGGACAGCGCCTACTTTCTCAAGGTGCTGGAAAAAATCGGCCCGCTACCGAATCTCGATGACCCCAAGGCCAAGGAAAACATCCTCATCCCCAAGGGCGAAAAAATCGAGGCCGTACTCCACATCGGCGCCTGCACGGATACCGCCGAGACGCGTAAAGATTTTCTCGAGCAGTGGAACGTGGGCTACACAAAATCCATTTGGAACTGGTGTACCAAACATCGAGTCCCGCTGATCTACGCCAGCAGCGGCGCCACCTATGGTGGGGGCGAAAACGGCTTCCGCGACGACTGGGAAACCGCGCTCAAGCTCAAACCGCTCAATGCTTATGGACAAAGCAAGCAGGACTTCGACCTCTGGGCGCGCGAAGAGATGCTGGCCGGCCGCGCCCCGCCGAATTGGTACGGGCTGAAGTTTTTCAACGTCTACGGCCCGCGCGAGGCGCATAAGGGACCGATGGCGAGCGCCGTGCTCCACTCCTACCGCCTGATCGTGCGCACCGGCAGCTGCCGCCTCTTCCGCTCGCACAATCCCGAGGTGATGGACGGCGAGCAAAGCCGCGACTTCATCCACGTGAACGATATCGTGAGCCTGGTGGAGCATTTCTATCTCAAGAGGCCCGCCTCCGGCCTCTACAACTGCGGCACCGGCAAGGCACGCACCTTTCTTTCCTTGATGGATGCGCTCTTCAAGGCGCTGAAACGGCCCATGAAGGTGGAATGGGTGGATACGCCCGAGCAGTACCGCAAGGCCTACCAGTACTTCACCGAGGCCGAGATGAGCCGCACCCTGGGGTCGGCCTATGAGGTGCCTTTCCTGAGCCTGGAAGAGGGCGTGGCCGATTACGTTCGCTGGCTGCAGAAGAACGAGCTGCCGGAAGCCACTTTTCATTAGGACGCAGAGCAGCAATCCCCTTGCGGCCGACGACGATTTCGTCTAGTTTAACTTCTTCTCTGAGAGGGCGTTTAGCTCAGTTGGTAGAGCACCTGCTTTGCAAGCAGGGGGCCAACGGTTCGATCCCGTTAACGTCCACCACTTCCCTATTCCGCAGAATTTTCTCTGACCTGATCTTCCGAAGCATCCGCAACGGGGTCACCTCTTTCCAGAATCTCCCGTTTCGCGTTCAAACAAAGTTTATTTCCTTCGGGCTGGGCCGGACTTCCTCTCGCGATTTCTGCCGCCGTGGGCGCGCTAAGTTTCGCAGAGAAGTACTGGCTGATCCTGTCCTTCTCCTTATAAGAGGTTTGCAAGATCGTACAGAAATGGCCCGAGCCGGTCTTCTCGATACAGCTTTCGGAGGCTGTATGGGTCACGAGATCCTGGTCGCCAAACGCATCGTAAAGTTTTTTCTGGTTGGCGGTAGCCACCGTCTTATCGTTGAGGCCCATGAAGAAGAGGATATTTTTCTTCTGGGCGAAGCTCACTAAATCAAGAGGATCGATCTTCACGTGCTCGCGCAGGGCTTGCACGTATTCGGCCTCGCTCTTGAAGCCCAGTTTTTTCATGCGCGCGGCACGGAGTTCCGCCAGATGCTTCTCGGTGCTGGTGCCGATCACTTCGGGCAAGCCGCCGCCACCCACGATAAGCACTCCAGTGGAAACGCGTGCCTCCACACCCAGAACAAGCGAAGAAGTAATCGCGCCCACGCTGGTGCCGAGGATGCCGAGCTGTTCCGGTTTTTTCGGGTTAATGAACTCCACCACGTCTTGCACGGCAGCCACGGCGCGCATGGCACCACGGTCGTGCATATCCATGTCGAACAATTCCGTCTCCGCATCGTCGCGCTCCCAGTGCTGCACCATCACCACGCGAAAGCCTTGGCGGCAGAGGTGGTCGGCGTAGGCATCGTCTAGGGCATTCTCGCCCCCCGTGGGCGGCATCAGGATGATCGTACGAAGATTCTCCGCTACGGAGCCCTTGAGGGCATAGCTCACAGCCGTCACCTTGCGCGGCTGGTGAAGGAAAGGATCGTCGCCGGTAACTTCAACGGAAGTCATGCGGCAGGAACTGAGCAGGTTGGGGATGTCGTTCTTTTTCGTGATCAGGTTGAAAAGCTTAGTGCGCTCCGGCTTACCCACTTTCGCACTTACCATGCGGTGCTGGGAGACCAGATCCAGGAAGGCCGCGGGAGCGTGGGGCATCCGGCATTCGGCAGCCTCGGCGGCTGGGCTAAGCCCGAGGATTCCCAGGAGAACGACGATTTTTTGTGCAGGCGACGCCATCTTGATGCTCCAAAGCGAAATTAAGGCGGAATCGTTAGGATTCCAGCAGCTTAGGCGTCAAGATCGCAATCGATATGCCAGGAGTCCGAACTCACTCCACTAACGTCCACCATTCTTTTTCTATCTCCCTAAATCAGGATTCCCTTATCCTTGGCAAAGATGCCCGCGACTCACTCCCATTTTTCCTCCGCCATTTCCCAGGCTGCGAGCCGGGGGCTGAACATCTTCGCCTCTTGCCCGGTGACCGAACTCCCCCCCGACGTACATGCCGGGCTGTGCGCGGCCTTGGATCTCGGAGCCTACGCCTCCTTCGGCCTCTTCGCACATGGCGGAAGAACACTTTGGGAAAATATCAATCAGCCAGCCCTGGAAGAGAACCATCCTGTGGACACGCACAGCCGGAGCTGCACGGAGGAGTTCCTGCGGCAGCTGCATGCAGACAAGGACATGCTCTTCCTCTACCCCAGCGATACATTTCTCATCCCTCTCCAGCGCCTGGGACGCTTCTTGAACGTCTCCCATCCCTCACCCCTGGGCATCGACATCAACAGCGACTTCGGCCCCTGGTTCGCCTACCGCACAGCTTTCCTGACGAAGATCGCAATACCAAGCGTGCGTCTTTCCCCCCTAGCCTCTCCTTGCGAAAGCTGCAACGGCAAGCCCTGCCTAACGGCCTGCCCCGTGGGAGCCACCGGCACTCCCTTTGCAATGTCCCGCTGTGCAACCTATCGGCTGGGCGAAGGCTCCCACTGCCTGGACCGCTGCTTGGCGCGAATTGCCTGCCCCTATCAGGAGCAGCACAGGTATACGGACGAGCAGATCCGCTACCACATGCTGCGGCCCAATCACCTCAAGCGGCTGATGGATTACAAGAGCTAGCTACTTCCCCGACTGCATGATGGCCTGGTACGCGTCCACCTGGCCGTATCCAAATACGGCATTCGGGATGTGCGATCCCGGATAGCTCCCGCAGTTCTGCGTGGAGGTCTTCGGACGGGCCGTACGCTGCAGCAGCTCGATGGTCTGGTCCACCTTGCCCACGAGATTGGGACGCGCGCTCCAGAGCAGGGCCACCACGCCCGCGATATGCGGGCTCGCCATCGAGGTTCCGCTCATCGTTTCGTAGTAAGAGTGGCCGGGCGATCCGTCCGACGGTACGGACGAATTCACCTGCACTCCAGGAGCCGAGAGATTCGGGCCGAGGCCGCCATTCCAGGCCGAGGGTCCCCGGCTCGAAAAGTAGGCGATTTCGCCGTCGCGGTGGTCATAGGCGGCGGTCGAAATAAGCTCGCCCGAATAGCTGCCCGGAGGATCACCTACCGTACCGCAGCCCGAGCCGTCGTTGCCCGCGGCCACTACCACCATGATGCCGGCGGCACGGAGAGCGCGCACCGAGCTAACGAATTCGTCGCCCTTGCAGCCTTCACTCGCCGGGCACGCCCAGGAGTTATTGATCACGTGCGGAGCCATCTCTGGTTTGCCGTCGGCCTGGGCGTCTGAATCGGAGGCATACGGAGCCAGGAAAAATTCAAAGCACTCAATATAGGTCGCGGCTGTGCCCGTACCATGGTCCATATTGCGGCAGCCGATCCATTTCGCGCCGGGAGCCACGCCGATACGCACGATATTGCGCTCGTTGCCCACCATCGTGCCCATGGTGTGGGTGCCGTGGCTGCTGTCGTCGCAAGGCTCGCGCGAGTTGGGTGCGCAACGCGTTTCCTCGGTGGAAACGCGGCTGTGGATCGCATCGTGCCAGTTGAAGTCGTGGATGGCGAGAATGCCCGTGCTCCCGCGGTACTGCCTCTGGAGGGCCGGGTGCTTCCAGAAGTATCCGGTATCGGCTCCCGCCACTACGATGTTCTGTCCCGTAACGCCCCGCTCGTTCCACACCCGGTCGGCGCCCACGGCCTTGAGGTTTTCCTGGATCGGGCCCGGGCGTTCATCGTCCAGGCGGTAAGCCGGAAGGCGGATCGGCTCTTCCAGAGCGCGAATGGTCGGGTTGATATCCACGGACTTCAGCTCGGGAACCGCCGTCAGCTCCTGGATGAGCGCATAGGTGGCCTTCGGCACCTGCACCATGTTTTCCAGATAGAAGGAGCGGTATTCTGTCCCGCGGCTATCGAGGATCCGGCGCATCGACCGCTGCGTAGCGGTCGCATGCTTGCGCAAGGTATCGTAAACGATCCTCCCCTTCTCTTCCTTCGCCAGACTCTCAGGAATCGCCGGCAAAGTGGCCGATTCAAAATGGAGGAGCAGATCCGCCGATCCGTCACGGACAAGTTTGTCGAAGGCCGCATGGCTGATTTTCATCGCCCGATCCTGGGGCAGTGAGCCGCCAAAAGCGCTCGCGGAAATAATGAAGGAAAAAACGAGAGGGAAGAAGCGGAACCCGACCATGGGACCTCCAGTGAGAAAGAAGCAACAGATAAAGTTTTGTAAACGGCTGCGGCTTTGTCAAACACCATCTTGTTTTTTATGGGATATTGGGGCCATGCGGTCATTTTATCGCGCCATGCTTTTGGTATTGTATTCCTACACCGCGCTCTTTGCCGTAGAGGTGCTCCTTGTGGCGAAGGCCCATAGGGCAGAAGGCCCGCACCTCGGTTTCAATACCCAGTACCT
Source organism: Bdellovibrionota bacterium (assembly GCA_036559405.1). Classification (GTDB taxonomy): domain Bacteria; phylum Bdellovibrionota; class UBA1018; order CAIPTA01; family CAIPTA01; genus JAKFYM01. The sequence continues at coordinate 10,035 of DATBTF010000047.1, read as the reverse complement.
TCACCCCTACTACTTTTTTTCTTTCCCCAGGAAGCGTGAGCTCCTCGACAAAATTAACTACTATCCCATGGGCTGGGTCGACGAGCGTGGATACCGCGGGCCCGGCCCGGAGGCGCGCGGATCCCGCAAGCTGGCGTTTCTGATGGGTGCCTCCACCGCGTTCGGCGAAGGGGTGGCGGCCAACGACGATACGATCAGTGCCCACCTCAACCGGTTGCAGGAAGAATTCTTTTTCGTGAATGCCGGCGTGCCCTCCTGGAACAGCTTTCAGGAACTCCTGCGTTTCCTGAAACAGGTCGCAGCGGAAAAACCGGCGCTTGTGATCGACCTGAATGGCTTCAACGATTTCGCCGTAGCAGACAGCAACCGCAAGTACGACCTGCCCTTGGATACCCCGGAATCTTTTCAGTTCCTGGAAGCATGGGTCGAAAACATTCGCGAACCACGATTCCGCGAAGCTGCCGTGTTGGATTACCTGCGGAATCTTCCCTACGTGCGCCACCTTTTTCTCCACCACCTGCTCGCCCTATGGAAAGGGCGCAAGAGTGAAAACGACACCCCCATCGGCAAAACTCTTTCCCTGCTTCCAAATCCCCGCTCTGACCGGGAAATCGCGGAAGGAGCGTCACGCACCTATCTGGAGAATATGAGCTGGATCCACGAGCTGGCGAAGGCGCGCTCCATCCATTTCCTCGCCCTCTTTCAGCCCTATCTGTTCGTCCACAAAGAATTTCAGCCGCGCTCTCCCGAGGAAGAAAAACTCTACGATCCGAATTACACCGCCAGCTATTCCCTGTACCGGAAAAAGGTCCGGGCGCAGAAGCCGGCCTATCTGGACGATCTTTCGGGCGCCTTCGACTCCTTCACCTGGACGAACGCGAGGCGGTTTTTCGTGGACGCCGTGCATTTCAACGCCGGGGGCAACCAGGAAATGGCGAAACGGATTCTCGAAAGGCTGCGCGTGCGCGGACTACTCCGGCTTGTACCAGCAGCGCGGGCGCGGAGCGCCAGTTAATCCGGCCACGAACGAGTCCAGACGGCACTGCTCGCGGGGATGCCCCTCCATCGTCTGGGAGACCACGCTCTCATCTTTTCCGCCCAGCACCGGTTTCGGCTCGCCCGTGAAGGGTGCGTAGTGGGAATAAAGCAGCTGATAGAAACCTTCCGCGGCCCTCGCGGCACGGGAGGCGCTTCCTTCCAACTCTTGCACGCAAGAGGCGGCGAAATAATCCGACTCGCCCTCCACCGACGCCCAGTCTCCGGAGCGATTGAAGTAGTTCTTCTTCTTGGGAGCGCCTCCCAGCAGATGCCCCAGCTCATGGCAGAGGATCACGTCAAAGTGATCGGGAGCGAGGCCTTCCATCTCGTACAGCCTGTCGCCCACGGTAATCAGTAGCTGGCCGCTCTCTTCGAGCACGCAGTCGCCCAAATTCATATCCCAATCAGGATCACGGAAGAGACGGAGCCCATGGCCCCGGGCCTGCACCAGTGGAGCGGCATAGGCTGCGAATTGGCTGAGTCTCTGCTGAAACAGCTCGGGAGAAAACTCGGCCCTGGCCGGCAGCTGGGCCAGAAAAAGACCATAGAGGGCTAGGAGAACGGGCTTCTTCATAAAGGTCCGCAGCTTATAACCGAGCAACTTAATTATCAATAAAAATTCCGTGATTTTAAATAGTTACATAATAAATCAGTGAAAAGGCGATAATAACACTCAAGTTTTCAACCCCAAGGCCGATAGTTGAGATGGGAGGAAACGCTCAATGAAGAAATCCAAGATAAGCCGGTACACCACGTATCTGGCAGGGGCGTCCATACTACTCCAAGGCTGTATCACCGACACTCCGAAAGTGGGCGTTGCTGACGGGGCTGTGACCACTTCTAAAATTCAAGACGGTGCCATAACTTCCGCAAAAATGGCCAATGGCGCCATCGTCTCGGCTGGGATCGCCGATGGTTCGGTCACTACCGTCAAGATCGCCGACGCCAACGTGACCACGGCCAAGCTCGCAAGCGGCATCGACGTGACCGGCGGTACCTCTTCTTGGGCTGGAGCCGTAACCATGGCCACCACCCTTGGCGTTACCGGGGCCACCACTCTTTCGAGCACCCTTGCCGTAACGGGAGCCACCACAATGGCCAGCACCCTGGCTGTTACCGGGGCTAGCACCTTTACTGGAGCAGTTACCGCGAACGGCGGCGCGGCGGTCACGAAAACCGACACCACTGCCTATGCTACGACCGCAGGCGTGCTCGCCACGAACAGCACGATGGCGGCCCAGCCTAGCGCTGGCTCTACTGAATACTATTACGGTGTGTTCGGCGACTCCGTGCTTTCCACCAACTTTGCCGCGGGCCGCCTGATCGGCGCCGGGGGCCGCGCGAAAAATACTGGTACGAGCACCGTTACCCTGGGCCTCGGCCTCAGCGGCGAGCTCGCCAACACCAGCACCGGTATCTACACCACCGGGATGGGTGTATATGGCCTGATCAACAACTCGGGCGCGGGAACGATCACCACCGCTTACGCTCTTCGCGGCGCCCTGTCCAACACCGGTACAGTGACCACCTACCACGGCCTGCACCTCGACGACCCAGGCACGGGTATCGCCGCGAACCAGTACAATATTTATTCGGCGGGGACCGTATACAACTACATCGCCGGCCGCCTCGGCATCGCCAACACCACGCCCACCTATGAGCTCGATATAACCGGCTCCCTTCGTGCCACAGGCGTAAACGTAATTTTCAGCGGCCTGAACGGTGCCAGCGCCGGCGACGCCGTCTGCATCACTGCTGGTAACGTGCTCGAAGAAGCCGGCGACGGTGCCTGCACCAACCCTTCTGACCGCCGCCTGAAAGAGGACATCAAACCCATCGAGGGTGCCTTGGACAAAGTTCTGGCCTTGAATGGTGTCTCGTTCTTGTGGAAAGACAAAAAGCAGGGAACGCACCGCCAGCTCGGATTGATCGCGCAGGACGTGGAGAAGGTTTTCCCCGAAGTGGTACGCGACCGCGGGGATGGATTCCTTGGCGTGAAATACACCCAGTTGATTGGCTCGCTCGTGGCAGCGATCAAAGAGTTTCATGTGAAGTGGAGCGCGGACCACAAGCAGCTGAATGAACAAAAAGTGCTGCTGGGCCAGCTGGAACGAAAGATCGAGCTCGAGAACATCGCCCTGAAGGCTGAGAATAAATCCCTGCAGGAGCGCCTCGACAAGATCGAGCGGGCCCTCGCTCAGGCCTCACCCGGCCAGAGCCTTTCGAAAAAAGGCGCGAAGCTCGCTGTAAAGAAGTAGCCCTCCGCACGGCGCATCAAATAGCGGGTCGGTTGTACCGGCTCCGCCTTTCTGTTAGAAAAACGGGGCACATCCAGGGGCCCGTAGCTCAGTTGGTAGAGCGCGTCGTTCGCAATGACGAGGCCGTCGGTTCGATCCCGATCGGGTCCACCAGTCTTTTCTTTCTCCACTCCCGTGCTCAAACAATCCCTCGCGTTTCCGCTCGGGCAACTGCGCGCGGGCGTGGAGAAAGAAAAGAGCACATGGGACTGCTTGAAGGGAATTAGCGTTACGGCGGTTCGACAATAATTGCAGGAAGCTATTATTGGACTCTGAGCGCAGCGAAGAGCCCGAAGGGCGAGGGGCAAGAGCCCCGAGTCATCCCGATCGGGTCCACCAGTCTTTTCTTTCTCCACTCCCGTGCTCGCCCCGAGTCATTCCGATCGTGTCCACCATTTTCCCCTGTAGTTCTAGGCCGTTATAACCTCCCCACCCTAAAGAATAGTCGCAAAACGACCGATAAGAAGAGAGCTCTGGATTCGGGCTGGGGGGCCATGCCGCTTTCTACGGGAACTAAACAGTTTATATTTTTATTGGGATTATGCGCCCTGCTGGTGCCGACCCTGGCGTTCGCCTTCAGTAGCGACTCCAAGGACGCTGCAGTGGCAAATCCCGCTCCCGCTCCGCAAACCCCCCCGTATTCCCCCACTCCGCGGCCGTCTACCCCCCTCTCTCAGTCGACGATACCCGTACACAGGCCCATTCCCGGACCCCAATCTCCGGCTCCTCGCCCTCTACCAGGCAATCCCGGGCCCAATTCTGGAGTTCCGCCGCCCGGGCCTCAGCCTCAGGCCGAAGGAACCATTACCCAGGAAATCGAACCCAGCGAGATATCCGGTCTGACCGGTCCCTCGTCCGAGAACCAGGTCACTGCGCAGGAAAAAGCTGCAAACACCAACAGGCTCGGCGCCTCGCTTTCGGCTACCGTGGGAGTCACCGCCTGCGCGGAAGGCGCAAATACGTTTCGTAGCAATGAGTCGCTTTCCGGAACGCTCATCGACGCCTGCCTCAGAAACTTCGCTTCCGCACGCAAGCTGAAAGAGCTGGAGGCCCAGGCGGCGAAGAACGCCGGCAAAGAAACCTCCCCTGAGCTGGACGCAAACAGCGACGCGCTGAAGTCCAAAGGGGCCCAGGCCATTCTCAATGATTTTGAGGAAAAATTCGGCGTAAGCCAGGAAGACTTCACCAAAGTTCTGGTCTCTTCCAAGGGCGATCCCAATGTCCTCGGTGAGCCCGACAAACTCCACGATTTACTGAACGGCAAGCTGTCCCGCGAAGAGATCGAGCGCGCCGTAAACGCCGCACGGGACCTCTCTCCCGCCGAGCGCGAGGCCTTGCTGAGCGAGTCCCGCCTGGCCGGACTGAGCGAGGAATTCGCCTACGCGATCGGCAAGGGCGGTTCCGCGAAAGGCAAGTTCCGTTCACTCCGCAGCAGTCTGATTCGTTCGTTTCAGGGCTCCGAGGGCGTAGCCAGTTCGGTTGGATCCACCTCCGACGCCGGCCGCAAACCCGCCTCGGTTCCCGGCAACAATAAGTTCGCCCGACTCACTCCCCTCGAGGATCCGATCTTCGCTCAGAATTCCCTTTCCGAGCCGACCGAATTCACGCTCTTCTACATTGTGCACTTGAAGATCATGGAAAAAGCGCCGCTCCTCGACCATGACGGAGCCGCGCAGAAGCGCGCCAAGCCTTAAGCTTACTCCCGGCGCAGATCGTTCAGCCGGATCATCCGGAATGGATTTGCGGCAAAGCCCTTCACCTTCGGGCTCAGCCCGTAAAGCTGGGCCCGGTAAAAAAGCGGGACAAGAATCGTCTCTTCTTCGAGCAGCTTTTCCGCCTGAGCCACGGCACGGTCACGTTTCTTCCCGGCAGGCAGCCCTTGCACCGTTTGAAACAGTTCGGCGTATTTTGCATTCTGATTTCTGGAATAGTTGTCGGAATTCCCGGGAGCAAAAACCATCAAGTGGCTGATGGGATCGTTGAAGGCGGCGCTTAACCCGAGAAGAAAGAGCTCGGGTGCCTGCTCCGAGCGCAAGGACGCCAGATAGACTTTCCATTCCATCGGCTCGAGTGTCACGCGGATTCCCGCCCGTTTGGCGAGGTCGTCCTGGATTTTCTCCGCAATCGTGCGGTTGGTGGCCGTGCCAGCAAACCCCAGGCGCAGCGTCTGGCCCGAAAACGAGGCTGCCTTGCTTTCTTTCGGCGCCGACGCCTTCCCGTGACCGGCCAGGCCAGGCGGAAGATAGCTCTCCGCAGGAAGGTCCACACCTCCCAGCACCTGCACCAGTTCTTTCTTCTGCACGGCCCTGGCCACGGCCGCGCGCGCATCCCGCCCGCGGAAGGGCTCGCGCTGCAGCTGAAAGCCCAGGTAGGAGGTGGTAGCGCTGGAAAAGCTCTTTACCCATCCTTCTTTTTTCAATCTCGGAAGATCCAGGAGCGGGAGCGAGCTGGTCACATCCATGCGCCCCGTCTCCAGCATGTTCGCGGCGATGGTTTCATCGGGGATCACGAAAAACATCACGGGCAGCTGCCCCGTGCTGGGATTCTTTTCGTTGGGCACAAGCAGGATCTTCTGCCCCTTCTCGACGGACGAAATTCGGTAATGGCCAGTGGAAGGAGCCCCAGCCTTCCATTTCCCCTCGGGCCAGAAATCCGGGCGCAGAGGAGCCGCGAGCGGCATGCTGAGCACCTGAAGAAGAGCGGCATCCGGCTGCTCAAGCTCGATCTCCAGAGCCCCGTTCTTCTCCCGGATTCCCAGCTCTCCCGTTTTATCTTTGTAATACTTCCGCGCACCCTTAATGGAGAACAGATAGGAAACGTCGCGCGCGGCCGTGGCCGGATCGAGGGTTCGCTTCAGTGCGAAAACAAAGTCAGCGATCTGAACCGGCTTGCCGTCCGACCAGTAAATATTCTTCTTCAGCCGGAAGCGGAATAGCTTTCCGCCATTTTTCATCTCGTAGCTTTCGGCCAAGCCGTTCCGCAGCTTCCCTTGGGCGTCGAGATAGAAGAGCCCGAGATATACGTTGCTGGCGATCAGATAGCCGCTCACGTCCGTGATCAGCGCGGGGTCGAGGCTGCTGGGCTCGCCGGAAATCTGGACCCGGATGGGTTCAATGTCATTCGCCGCAGGAAGAAGAGAGGGGACCAGCAAAGCAGCCAGTAGAAGGATTGTTTTCATCACGCCACTATCGCGCAGGAGAAATCATTTCACGAACTTTAACGCATTGCGGAACTATATTTTCGATAAAAGCTAATTGAAAATCGTTCTCAAAAAGAATACAGCTATCTTGCCTCACCGAAAAAGGAGACTCGATGAAACGAATAGGCACTCTTGCGCTGATCTATTTTTCTCTCAATGCCACAGCTTCCGCGGAAACCTTTCCCCTCGTCGGCAAATCCACTGGCCAGGAGCGAGCGAGGATGGTGGGCAAAGACGCCTATTTCAACCTACTGCACAGCCTTTCCGGCACCGTGCACGACAGCACCTTACCCACACTGGCGTCCCAGCAGGCCACTGCCTCTGGCTGGTTGCTCCGCGACGTAGCCGTAGGCATCGGCTTCGCACTCGAGGTGGGACTCGGCCCTATATGGAGCACCACAATCGCACCCCGGGTGCGCTTCGTATTCTCAAACAGCACCAGCCCTACCCTTCCTTGAGCAGGAGTGAAATTCATGAACCACAAAATTGCCTTCCTTTCTTTTTGCACCCTCGCTCTTTGCACAGCCTGTGGAAACGATTCCGACCCGCGCTCGAGCGATGAAACTGCGCTGCTTTCCGCTCCCGGGCCCGTTCCGGAAAGCTGGTACCGTCTTCCGGAAGACGGCCCCGCCAGAAATCCCGGCTCTCTCGACACTCTCGGCCGCTCGTTTGAACAAATCCTCGATTCACAGGCGGAGGCCTTGAACGCCCTGCCTCCCTCCCCCGCCCCTTTCCTGGAGGCGGGCGGAAAGCATCCACCGGACTGGGTGCCCTGGCGCCTGGCCCTTTTCTCCGCCGATCTCGGCATCACCAGCAACGGCCTTCTTGGGCCGCTCGTCTTCGACGGAGGGCGCGCCGTGCAGGCGGTCTGGGAACGTAAAGATACAGTTCCGTCCGCCGAAAAGGCGGAACCCATTGGCTTCCGGGCCGGCAAAGGCAAATCCGATCTGATGATTTCGCAGCCGCTCTCAAAGGAACAGCTCGCCCGGCGCCTCGAGCCCTCGATCCGAGCTGCATTGGCCACGAAAAAAATTCGCAACGAAAGCCTGTTCCGCAAAAATGTGCTCAGCTCGGCAGAGAAATTCAACAATATGGCCTGGCAGCTCAGCACTATGAAAAAGACCGGAATGCGTTTTGAGCCGAGCGGATTCCGGCTGGAGTTTGTTTTCGGAGCGGAAGGAGAAGTTTCTCCTGGGATAGCGGTCGGCGGAGAAGTCAGTCTCCGCTTCGACTGGGCCAGACGGGAAAGCTCCGGCAGTGTTCCGCCGCCCTCTCCCGGCGCCGCTCTTGATCCGGCGGCGCAAAAGCTCGCGGCCTTCGCACGCGGCGTTGCTCCGGATATCGATGCCGCAATCGCAGGCGATCCCTTCTTGAAGTATGGCTTCAAATTCGACGGAGTGCGGATTGCGTTAGGCGCGATCGGCGAGTTCGAATTCGGAATCGCCAAAGCTTCCACGCAGGTTATCGGTAGCATTGAATTCAGCCGGAGCGATGCCGGCGGAGCCCCCTTGTCAGCCGCACCGGCGACGGAGCCTGGAGAAGATGTGCTGTTGATCGATACTTCCCCGGCACCCGAGCACCTCCGCTATGCTGGCAGAACGGGAGCGCTTGTGGCGGGGTCCGGGAACAGCGGAACCGTCGTCTATAAGCTGAAACACGAAAAAATCCAGCGCGGGCTGAAGAAAGCCCTCAGCATGGGAAGTTTCTTTGCCAGCCATGCCACCGCTCCCCGGAAGGGCCGCTGGTGGCTGAGCGAACTCAGCGCCGAATACTCACTTTCGCTCACGGGAGAAGCCGGCCTCGCCACACTGGGCGGATTGGCGGAGATTGAACTTACATTCGCGCATCTGGAGGGAAAATGAAACGCCACATTTCAATCGTGTTCATGGGAGTGCTTCTATGCGGTGGTTACGCCCATGCGGAAAAACATCTGAAGCTGGCCGAACACATGCAGAAGCAGATCGCCTTGGCTAACGAAGCCTTCGCCACCTCTAAGGGCGGTGATTTCGGCCCCCTGCCTTTCGACCTTAACAGGATTCTCCTGGGCCTGGCGCCCTCCGCTTCGTTTGGAATCAACAACGTGTTGAATCTCACCGTCGCTCCGGAAATCACGTTGGTGTGGGAAAAAACGGAAGACGAAAACCGGTAGGCGCTCTAGGGCGCCACGATCCTCTCGCAGCGAAGGCTGAAGCTGTTCCGCAGATGGAAGTCGGGCTTCGCTCCGGCGTGTCTGGTGGAATAGTAGTAGGTGGCCTTTGCCGTCCGTACGACGCCGCAAAGGCTGGCATCGATTTCCACCAGCTCCTTTTTTCCCGTGAGCTTGCAATAGAGGGTATCCGCCGTGATCGCCAGCCGCTCTACGGTAAAGTCAGCCGAGGGGGCGGGAGGCGATGGCTGGCGGTAATCCGTGAAACGATACAGGGCCCACTTTTTTCCCGAGGGCGAAAGATTCAGCTCCCAGTAAGCTTTCTCGCCGGGCAACGCCCAGAATGCTTCGAGGCAGGTTGTCTGCCACAGGCCGTCCGCTCTCTGCAGTTCCGTTCCGGAAAACATCCCCGCCTGAAGGCTGTCCTGCACCAGGCTTTGAGGATCGGATAGACGGAACCGCAGCTCGAGGGAATGCGTCTCCAGCGAAATTTCGCCTGAAAGCCCCACGGGTTCTAGGTGAGATTCAAAGGGCGAGAGAACCAGCACCTATACCTGCCCGGCCTGCAGCACCCCCACATAGGGAAGCTCGCGGTATTTCTGGGCGTAGTCGAGGCCAAAGCCCACCACGAATTCGTTGCCGATCTTGAAGCCGGTGAATTCCACGGGAACGTCCACCTTGAGGGCCTCAGGCTTCTGCAGAAGCGCGCAGCAGGCAATTGAGGCGGGATGGCGCACGGCCAGGATGTCGCGGATGTACTTGAGGGTCAGGCCGGAATCCACGATGTCTTCCACAATCAGCACATGCTTGCCATCGAGCGGGAGCGATATGTCCAGCGCCATTTTGACCTCGCCCGAGCTGGATTTCGCATTCCCGTAGCTGGAACAGGAGATGAATTCGCAGCTGAGCGGCACGCTCACCTGCCGTACGAGATCGGCGAAAAATACAAAGCTTCCTTTGAGCACGCAGACCATGACGATCTCTTTGCCCGCATATGCTTTCCCGATTTCCTTGCCCAGCTCAGCGATCCTTTTCTGGATCTTTTCCGCGGAAATGAGCTCCTTGATCTCGCCCTTCATCACAAACCCCCTTTGGCTACCAACCCTTCTTAACCCAATTCCCCTCAAGACTGAATCCCGACGCCTAATTTCCCCCGTCGAAAACCTGCACACGGAAAATTTTCGACCCCTGGGCGGGCGGCTGCCTCCTGTGGCGCCACTTCAGCCTTCCGTGGGAATCGACAACGGTGATCGTGTTCAAGTCCGGCTCACCCGTATAAAAATAGTAGCCGTCCTTTTTTACCACACTGCCAAAAAGACCAGCAAAGAAACCCGCCTTTCCGATACCGCTATGCC
>DATBTF010000046.1:0-3875 GCA_036559405.1 Bdellovibrionota bacterium | reverse complement strand
CGCGGAGAAGATTCTCGGCCGGCATCCTTTTCCTGGTCCGGGCCTCGCCGTTCGCTGCCTGGGCGAGGTGAACGAGGAAAAACTCCGCGTGCTTCGTGCGGCCGACAAAATTTATATCGACGAGATCCGCGCCCACGGCCTGTACGAAAAAATCTGGCAGGCCGGCGCCATCCTCGTGCCTGTGGGAACGGTGGGCGTGATGGGCGATGGCCGCACATATGAATTTCCAATCGCCCTGCGGGCGGTGACCAGCCAGGATGGGATGACAGCGGACTGGTTCCGCTTCTCAGGGGACTTCCTCGGCCATGTCTCGAACCGCATCGTGAACGAAGTGCGCGGCGTGAACCGCGTCGTTTACGACATCTCCACGAAACCCCCGGCCACGATCGAGTGGGAGTAGGGCATGTCCGCTAAGTTTGCCCACCTCCACGTGCACACCGCCTATTCCGCGCTCGCGAGCACGGTGCATATCGAGGATCTTTTCAAGAAGGCCAAGGAGTTCGGCCTCCCCGCGGTGGCGATGACCGATCACGGCATTCTCGCCGGCGCGATCGAATTCATGGAAGAGGCCAAGAAAGCCGGCATCAAGCCCATTTACGGCTGCGATGTCTACGTGAAGTACGATGGCGCGCCGGAATCTGTGAAGTTCCCTTATTCGCGCCTTGTATTGCTGGCGATGAACAAGGAAGGCTTCCAGAATCTGATGTTCCTTGTGTCGCGCTCTTATCTCGAAGGTAGGGAGCAACGGCCCATTCTGAAAAAAGAATGGATCACCGAGCGTAGCGAAGGCTTGATTGCATTATCGGGCGGACTCAAGGGCGAGATCGGCTTCCATCTGCTTTCCGGCCGCGAGGATCTTGCCGAACAGGAGTTCAACTGGCTTCATTCCACCTTCGGTGATCGTTTCTACGCCGAGCTCCAGGAGAACAACCTGGCCGAGCAGACGAAAATCAACGAGTGGCTGCTTGAGCGTTGCAAAAAAACCGGCATTAAACCCGTGGCCACTTCCGATGTGCACTACCTCGAAAAAGAAGATGCGATGTCGCACGAGGTGTTCATCCTCACCCAACTTGGCCGCACGCTTTCCGATGAAAAGAAACGCTCGCTCTGCACCGAGTTCTGGCTGAAGGATCCCGCCACGATGGAAGAGCAATTCGCCTTCTGCCCTGAGGCGCTCGAGAACACGCTTGAAGTGGCGAATCGCTGCGACGTGACATTCAAGTTCACCGACGATAAAGGCCGGCCGATCTACTACTTGCCGAACTTCCAGATTCCCAAGGGCGAGCAGACAAAGACCGTTGAAGAGTTTCTCAAGATCGAGTCGGAGCGTGGGCTCCAGTGGCGTTTTGAGCAGCCGGCTTTCCAAAAAACAAAGGAGCGCGAAGATTGGGCCGAGCTGGAGAAGGCGTATAAGCAGCGCCTCAATGACGAGATCGGAATGATTCAGAAGACCGGCTTTTCCGGCTACTTCCTCATCGTGTCCGACTTCATCCGCTGGGCGAAGGCGCGCGGCATTCCCGTGGGACCAGGAAGGGGATCAGGTGCCGGCTCCACCGTGGCTTGGGCTCTCCAGATCATCGACATCGATCCGCTTCCTTACAATCTTCTTTTCGAGCGCTTCATCAACCCCGAACGGATCTCGATGCCCGATTTTGACGTCGATTTCTGCATGGACCGCCGCGGAGAGGTGATCGAATACGTCCGCCAGAAATACGGCAAGGACCAGGTCTCGCAGATCATCACTTTCGGCCGATTGCAGGCCAAGGCATGCATCCGCGACGTCGGGCGCGTGCTGGGCATGAGCTATGGCGAGGTGGACCAGATCGCCAAACTCGTCCCCGAACAATTGGGGATCACGCTTACAGAGGCCCTCGCGAAGGAGCCCAAGTTCGCAGAGCTCCGCGAAACCAATCCGACCGTCGACCAACTCTTCGTTCACGCTTTGAAGCTCGAGGGCCTCACCCGCTCCTACGGCAAGCACGCCGGGGGCGTGATCATCACCGACAGCCCGCTTAGCAACTATTCGGCCCTCATGACCGACGAAGAAGGCGCCGTGGTGGTGCAGTACGATAAGGACGCGGCCGAAAAAGTGGGCCTCGTAAAGTTCGACTTCCTCGGCCTCAAGACGCTCACCCATATCCAGACAGCCGTGGATCTGGTGAATGAGAGACGCAAGCGCGAGGGCAAGGAACCGGACTTCCGCATCGAAGATATCGGGGTGGAGGATAAAGAGGCCTACGCCCTGATCTCACGCGGCGATAACAATGGCGTGTTCCAGGTGGAGTCCTCCGGCATGGCCGACCTTTGCAAAAAGCTCGGACCGGCGAATCTGGAAGAATTGACCTGGATCAACGCCCTCTACCGCCCCGGCCCGCTCGAGAGCGGCATGGTCGACGACTTCATAGAGCGCAAGCACGGCCGCATCGAGATCAAGTATCCCGTGCCGGAGCTCGAGGAAGTTCTGAAGGAATCACTGGGTGTATTCATCTACCAGGAGCAAGTGATGCGCGCGGCCCGGGTTCTCGCGGGCTACTCCTTGGGTGAAGCCGACCTTCTCCGCCGTGCGATGGGTAAGAAAAAACTCGACGAGATGGCGAAGCTTAAAGCCGGCTTCGTCGAGCGTGCTTCGAAGAACGGAATTTCCGCAGGGAAGGCTACCGAGATCTTCGACCTTATCGAGAAGTTCGCCGGCTACGGCTTCAACAAATCCCACGCGACCGCCTACGCTTACGTCTCGTTCCAAACTGCCTACTTAAAGGCGCACTATCCCGCCCAGTTCTACGCCGCCCTCCTGACAACGGAGATGAGCGATACCGATAAGCTCGCCAAGTACATCAGCGACGCGAAAGACCACGGCGTGGCCGTGCTCGGCCCCGACGTGAACGAGAGCGAGCGTTTGTTCAACGTGGTGGCTGCCTCTGACGGGAAAGAATCGATCCGTTTCGGCATGGAGGCGATCAAAGGCTGCGGCGGCGCTGTGGTCTCAGCGATCGTTGAGGAGCGCGCCGCGAACGGGCCGTATCGCTCTTTCCCTGATTTCTGCAAGCGCACGGCGAACAAGAAGGTGAACAAAAAGACGTTGGAAGTTCTGATCCGCGCCGGCGCATTTGACTCGCTATATGCAAAAGGGCAGAAGGTGAGCCGGCAGACATTGTTCAAATCGATTGAAACGATCGCCGCTTGGGGGGCCAAGGAGGCGGAGACGGCGAGCCTGGGGCAGGGCGGCCTCTTCGATACGGTGTTTAGCAGTGCGGGTGCTGGGCCTTCGCTTAGGGCACCGGAGCCGGAGCTTCCAGCGCATGCTGAATTCACGCATATGGAGAGGCTCGAGGCTGAGCGCGAGCTTCTGGGCTTTTATGTAAGCGGCCACCCCTTGGACCCCTATCGTTCCCTGCTCCGCCAATGCGCCACTCTGAGCGTGGGCCGGATTTTTGAGATGGCCCGGGAGGGCAAGCTTCCGAAGCGGGAAGAGGGCCCCATGGACTGGAAGGCGCGCAAAGCCGCCATGGCCAACGAGCCCCAGGTCGGCGGAATCATCACAGCCGCGAAGGAGATCACCACAAAAAAAGGCGACAAGATGGCGTTCGCCACGCTGGAGGATTACGACGGAAAAATAGAGGTTGTCTGCTTCCCGAAAGCGTTTGAACGATGCCGCGACAGCATCCGCGCGGGCAATGTAGTCGTCGTGCGGGGACAGATTGAGGGAGGAGAGAAAGGCGCAAAGATTCTGGCCTCCCACGTGGAGTCCCTGGAAGTTGCCTCCCAGGAGAAAATCAAAAATGTACGCACGGTGGTATTCCGTCTGGATCCATACAGCACTTCACGGGAACAGCTCGAAAGCCTGAGGAAACTTTGTTCCAAGAGCAAGGGTGGCT
>DATBTF010000045.1:0-10417 GCA_036559405.1 Bdellovibrionota bacterium | reverse complement strand
TTCTTCTTCAGCTTGCCGTCGTTTTCCTCGAGCTCGCCGATCTGTTTCTTGGCCTGCTCCACTTTTTTCTGCGCATCGTCGAGGTTTGCTTTGATTTCGTCGAGCACAACTTCAGCGCTCTGCGCCATGATGGGAAGAAGGATCGAAAGGGCTGTCGCTAATACCATATAGAACTCCTTACTTAGCTCTCTTTGCTGCACGCAGCCGTTGGAGGTAGGGATCCATCGCGGCGCTACTCCAAGGCTGCGGACCAACGAGCTTATTATCTATCACCAGGCTGTCGTTGATAAGGAAACTTTCAGGAAATCTGCTAGATCCGAACTTTTCTGCGATCTTTCCGCCCGGATCGAGCACCAAAATGGAATGGTTCTGAATATCGCGCAGTGCAGGGTAGTGGCGGAAAAACTCCGCGAGCTTTTCCCAGCTTTCATCCACGGCCACAGTCACCACGCTGAAACCCTGGCGGCGCAGCAGTTTCGCGCGCGCCAAAAGTTCGGGTAGCTCCTGCACGCAGGGCGCGCACCAGGTGGCCCAAAAGTGCACAATCGCGGGATAGCCTCGGAGGGACGAAAGATGGAAATCTTGTTTAGACCATACCTGGTTTTTGTTTATGGTCAGATCGGGGGCCGGAGCGCCCAGATGCACGGCCTCCACGGCAGCAGGTGGGCGAACCCCCCCCACCAGCACTTTCGCGGCGCCCCATTCCCAGAAAAGGTAGAGAGGAATCGCTGACAACGCGAAGAGTAAAACTCTAACATATGGAAACAAAAGTTGTTTTAGCTTCATATACAAAACCGTGTGTGTGACAGTCCGGCTTTTGTGTTTCGCAAAAGATGATATACTTTTTTTGGACGGAATTTATAGCTGTCCTATTTTTGCCGCGCCGTTTCCTATCGAGAAATCGCCTGGAATAGCCGAAAAGTAGGATGAGAAGGATTGTTTTCCCGAATGGTGAAGGCACTAAAACAAGTCATGAGTCGTAGAAGCGAGCGCTCGCGCACCCTTCTATTGCAGCGCCTGGAAGGCGAACTCGATGGCATTTACGACCTTATCTACCAAATGAGCGGGGACGAATCCCATTCCCTGAGCGTTCTGGAGCGGGTGCTCCGCCGTGCCACGGCCCTTTCCCGCAAAGAGCGGTATGAACGCTACCTGCGGCTCTGGGCATTGGGCATCACCGTACACTGCATTCGTGCCACCTATCCGCGCTTTTTGGCCGAATGCACCAACGAAGAGGAAGTGCCTTTTGCTTCCCTGTCGATGGAAGAAAAGATCGTGCTCTTTCTCCACGACCGCGCGCAGCTTTCCTACGAAGAAATTGCCGGAGTGATGCAGATCTCTGTGGGCCGGGTGGGCCGCTGCCTGACCTACGCCCGGGAAAAAGTGGCGCAGGAAAAAGGCCTGGAGTGGCAGGACGGTGAGCAACACGCCCTGCGCGAGCGCCTGAACTGGAGCACGGCCCTGGAAGCCAGTGGCAGCCGCGAAGTTCCCGAACTCTATCGCAAGGCGATGACCGCCGTGCGGTCCGCCGTGGAAAGCCTGCCGTTCCGCCGCTTCGCCGAGATTGAGTCCGGCGTGCGCAACCAGAAGCTGCTTCCTTTGCTCGGCCATTCCGATGGGATGCGCTGGCAGGATCTTTCCTGGCGCTACAAGCTGGGCCTCGAGGCCAGCTTACTTGGCGCCTTCGGTCTGATCGCCGTGGTGGCGCTTCCGTGGCTG
Organism: Bdellovibrionota bacterium; assembly: GCA_036559405.1. GTDB lineage: Bacteria > Bdellovibrionota > UBA1018 > CAIPTA01 > CAIPTA01 > JAKFYM01. The sequence goes on along the minus strand of DATBTF010000045.1, from coordinate 8,698 downwards.
GTGTCCCGCGTGAACACCAATGCCTTCGTGGAAGGCCGTTTCGCCGACGTTTTCCAGGTGGAAACCCAGGCCGGTTCCACCGCGAGGGTGGAAGGCATCAGCACCGATCGTCTGCTCGCCATGAACGAGCAGCCGGTGGAAGACTTCCAGACGACTTCCGGTGATGACGAATTCGCCAATGTGGATTTTCCCTCGGGCGACGGAGCCGAGATGGGCACGGCTCCCGTGGCGCCCTCCCGCCAATCGGCCACGGTATATCGACTGATCGTGCAGAGCCCGAGCCCGCAGGAGCTGATCCCGCATGTTCGCAGTCTTTTCGCCGACAAGCAGGTGCGCGAGCGCGAAAGCTCCGGCCGCGTGATGCCGGGCGGAGTGTACTTCGACGGCATTACGAGCGTTGGGAACTACCCCCACATCCTGCGCGAGATGCAGAAGCTCGGGCAGACCAAGACCTACTCCAACGGCTCATCCCGCAACCCGAACGAGCGCGCGCGCGTGATCGTTTGGGTGCAGCAGATTTAGTAATTATCTAGGGCTTGTTGCCGGCGTTCGCCGGCCAGATCGCATCCAGGAACTTATCGAACTCGAAAACGTCCACGCGGGCGGATACCGGGCGGTCAAGAGCCGCGGGCTTGCCGCCGGTTCCTGAGGGGAAGCGCTGTCCTTCTTCCTTTGCGTCCAGTTCCTGGCGTTCCTTCTCGGCACGGTAAATGTCGCGGTTCACGGCGACCACCACGGCGGCGGCCACCTCCTTGGGCTCGCGGTCCGGGGCACCCTTGGGGTGGAGCTCGCTCTGCGGCAGGCCAAAGCCCATATTGCCGAAGGCGGCTTCCATGGAGTCGCGCTGGATCTTTTTGCCGTCGGGTCCGTCCGCGGTCTGCACGGGTGTCTTCACCACGTCTTTGTAGTTCTCTTTGAAGGCGCCGATGATTTCCTGAATCTGCTTGGCCTCCTCGAACCCCACGTCCCGTCTCTGGCGTCCCTTGTCGATCAAGGCCTTGCCTTGTAGCTGATCGTCGTTGCGAGGGTCGATGGCCGGAATGTAAAACCGCTCCGAGCCCACGGCGGAGCTGATCGCTGGAACGTAGTGCCATCGGGATTTGCGGTCACCTGCAGAGCTGGTGTAGTTGTCGACAAACTGGTTGAAATACTGATTGAACTCCGAGCCGAGTTTGCCCCGCTCCTGGTTGCTGAGCTTGCTGAAGTCCATGGCGCCCACCTGGCGCGGGTCGAGACGGAAAGTGGATTTCTTGATCGAGCTCGATCCGGGTGCGCGCACCAGGAACGGCTTCCTTTCCTTGATGCCTTCCGACTTCTTCACGGCCTGTGATTTGTAGATTTCGTCGTTGCCGTAGAAAATCTTGGCCGGTCCCTTGCCGAACTCCTCCGCCTCCCAAGCCGTCGGTTCCACCGACTTCATCCTCAGGGCGCGCGATTCGCTTTCGAGCATCTGGGCGCGGATGTCCTTGCCGAAGTTGTACTGTACGAGCGCTTCCAGCAGCCGCGTCTTGTCGGCTCCTTTGCATGCCTGGCCAGGCGTCAGGCAGCGCTGGATCGCGTCGTTGTATTCTTTCTTTTTCTCAGCGCTGGAGTTCACCGTGCGCATGCCTTCCGCGAAGTTGCTGTAGGTGCGCTGGTAATGCATGAGGTAGCTCGAGGCTTCGGCGGCGGATTTGAAGGCGTCGCTCTGGGAGAGGCATTTGTCGCCGATCAGAATGCCGTTTTCCTTGGCGGTGTACTCTTCGGCCTTGTCGGGGTGGATCACGCAGGTGCTGAAGACTTCCTTGGGCGCGGAAATTTCGGGATTCTTCAGTTCCTCGGGAGATACGGCTCCGAAGCTTTGCATGGCTACACCGCCGGAGGCGTTGCTCTGGTTGGCAGTGCGGGCGTTGGTGGCGTTTTGCGGGTTCGTGGCTTGCTGCGGGTTGGTGTCGGCTTGAGCTTGGGAGGCGAGCGCGAGCAAGGCTACGCCCGTGGCTACAAGGGCCTGGGCGAGGGGGCTGATTTTGCTCGGTCGTTTGCTGCTCATTTCCTTAATAAACAAAGCAATTTTATGGCCAGCTCCGGGTGCTCTATAGGGGGGTCCTAGCCAGTTTTTAGGCAGTGCCCTTGTCTAATTTTTATACAGTGTATGGGGATTGGCTAGGACTTCGGATCCAGCTTCCTTCTCAGCCCTTCACCCAGCATGTGAAAGCCGACCACCGTGATCACGATGGCGATGCCGGGAAAGGTGGCCACATGGGGCGCCTCGAGCAGAACGTCTTTCCCGAATACGAGCAGCTGTCCCCAGCTCGGGGTGCCCGGCGGAACGCCGATCCCCAGGAATGAAAGAGAAGCCTCGGCGAGAATCGTGCCGGCTACGCCGAAGGTGGCAGTAACCAGCAAAGGCGAAACGATATTCGGCCAGAGATGGAACATAAAAATCCGCGGCACTCCTACTCCGAGGGCCCGCGCCGCTTCCACAAACTCCATCTGGCGCACCACCTGCACCTCGCCGCGTACAAGCCTGGCGTAGCCGGCCCAACCGGTGAGGGAAAGGCAAAGTACGAGATTGCCCTTGCTCGGCCCGAGCGCTGCCGCGAGCGCGATCGCCAGGATGGTGCCGGGGAAGGCGAAGATCATGTCGAGAACCCGCATGAGCACGGCATCCCGCCAGCCGCCGAAGTAGCCGGCCACCGAGCCCACCATCAGGCCAACAAACACGGAGATCGAAGTCACCACCACTCCGACTTCCAAGGAGACGCGGGCGCCATACAGAAGAATCGAAAGCACGTCGGCGCCATTGGAGTCGCAGCCCAGCCAGTGCAAGCGGCCCGGGCGGCAGAGCTCTTCGCTGAGCGAGATCGTCAGGGGATCGTAGGGAGCGAGCCAGGGAGCGAAAATTCCCAGCAGGGCCACCGCGCCCACGATCACTGCTCCCAGCCGCAGCTGCGCCTTGCCCCTCATCCTACCTCCACGCGCGGGTTGGCGTAGGTGTAGGCGATGTCGGCCAAGGTGTTGGCTGCCACATAGGTGGCGGCGATCATCAGCACGCAGCCCTGCACCACGGGGAAATCGCGGCTCTGGATTCCGCGGTACACGAGCTCGCCCAGGCCGCCCCAGTCGAAAATGGTTTCCGTGATCACGGCGCCGGCGAGCAGGCTGGCGAGGTTCAGTCCGAGGATCGTGATCACCGGGATGAGCGCGTTCTTCAGGGCGTGCTTGAGATAGAGCGGCGCCCAGTCGAGGCCTTTCGAGCGCGCCGTGGTCATGTAGTCCTGGCGGAGCACTTCGGCCATCGTGGTGCGCACCATCCGGGTGAGCACGCAGGCGAGGCCGAGGCCCAGGGTAATCGACGGAAGAATGTAATTGCTCGGGCCATCGCGGCCGGTCACCGGAAACCAGCCGAGATGCACGGAAAAGAAAAGCATCAGCAGCGGGCCGAGCCAGAAGTTGGGCATGGCCGCCCCGAGAATGGAAAAGCCGAGCACCAGACGGTCGAAAATTCCGTCGCGCAGGGCCGCGGCGAGCACGCCTAAAGGAATCGAGAGCAAGAGCGCCCAGGCCAGGGCGGAGGCGGCGAGCTGCAGGGTAAGGGGGAATCTCTCGGCGATCAGGGCGCTCACGGGCCTCTTGGAGACGAAAGAGCTTCCGAGATCACCGGTGAGTACGCCTTTCCAGAAGATCGCGTATTGAACGCCTAACGGCTTGTCGAGATTCAGCTGAGCGCGCAGGGCTTCTTTGTTCGCGGGGAGGGCGTTCTCGCCGAGCATGATCTCCACTGGGTCGCCGGGCACGATATGCAGAAGGAGGAAGACCATGGTGCCCACGCCCCAGACCACCGGGATCGTCTGCAAGATTCTTCTGCCGAGGAATACCAGCACCTACTTCTCCCCCAAGGCTTTCTTCGCGAGCGCTTCGGTACTGAGCTCCATCTTTGTATCCGAATCAGGGAACTCGACGAGGCAGGTTTTGCCTTTCTTCGTGATCCACCACTCCTGGAGCTTGCCGTCGAACTTCACCAGCACCTGGCGGCACTCCTCTTTCCCGATTTTTTTCTCGGAAGGCTGGGCTTCGGCGAGTCCTTTTTTCACTTCGACGTCCATATCGCCCCCATCCTCCACCACAGCGGTGAAAGCGAACGCGCCTTTTTGTCCTGCGAATCGCCTGGCAATCGCCATGGGCACGAAGCTCGAGAAAAAAGTGCCGTCCGCGAGCGGAGCGTATTCCGTGCTCTTGGCGAGATCGGGCGAGCCCGGCTTGAAGGTGACCTCGAGCCGTTTCCCTTTTGCCCGAGCGTCGGTCTTGTAGGGTTTGGGGCCTTTGCGCTCCACGAAAAAGGCTACGGGAGCTAGATGCTCCTCCCCGGAAACCGAGCCGATATAGGTCTCGGTGCGTGCTCCCGCTTTCTCCACCCACTTCTGGGTAACGGCGATCTGCCGGTCGGAGGGGCGCTTCTCGGCGGTTTCCTCGAAATAACCCACGGGGCTGCCCTTCTGCGTGATCAGGTACCACGCCGTCCAGAGCGTTTCGCTTTTCGCGCCGTATGCAGCGGAATGGAACAGCAGGGAAGCGAGCAGCAGTTTCATGTCTCTACCCTTTCGGAAGACGCACCTTGGAAGGGTCCAGGCGGAAGCTTTCGCGGTGCTGGATCATATAGCTGAACAAAGAGCCCCCGAGAAAAATATTCCAGTTGAGAAAAATCCAGATGAGAAAAAGCGGGATGGCCGCGAGGCTTCCGTAGACCTCGTTGTAGAAAAGCGCCTTTTTGGTGTAGACGGCGTAACCCCACTTGGCGAGTTCGGCCGCCAGCGCCGCGGTCACACCTGCGATCATCGATGCGGACCAATGCACTTTTTTGTTCGGGAAGATCTTGTAGATCAAGGTGAGCAGAACTGTGTTGATCAGGAAAGCCCCGATCTTGGCTTTACTCACGTAATCGGGGAAAAAGCGGGAGACAAAAGAGACGGTGGAGAGCGAAAGCGACACGGAAGCGGGTCCCAGCACCAGGAGGAGGTTGTAGATCACGACGCGTTTCCAGAGGTCTTTTTTCTTTCTGATGCTCCAGATGCGGTTGATCGAGTTCTCAATCGCGGCCAGGAGCAGCAGGCAGGTGATGAGCAGCAGCCCGAATCCCACGTAGCCGACCGTCTTGAAGTGGGTTTTCGTCAGGAAGGTCGTCATCAGAGCGGAAACCTTCGAGGCGGAACCCGGAGCCAGGTGTTGCACCAGGAAAGCCATCAGCTTCGTGTTCAACTCGCGCACGTTGATGAAGAGCGAGCCTCCGGAAAGACCTACTGCTAGCAACGGGATCAAAGCGAGAATGAGCGCGTAGGTAAGCGCGGCAGCGCGCATGCCGATCTGGTGGTGCGCCCAGAGGCGGAAGAACATTCGGATGAATCGGAAAAAGTTGCGCAGAGGGAGCTTCCTTACACGGTTTCCGGGCGCGCGCTTAGGGCCCAATTAAATTGAATCCATTGTAGCTACGAATTAAAATTATTCCATGATTAATATTGCTTACCTAGCTCTCGGGCTAGCGGTGTATTTCCTCACGCGCACCGTGTTCAGCGACGAGGAGAAACGCAGCGCAGGACGGGCACTCGGGAACTATCGCGACAACGCTCCCGACGCCGGCAACATCATCCTGCGGTATTCACGGCCGTTTTTTTCGCGCTATCTCGTTCCGATCGTGGAAGATCTCAAGGGAATCGACAAGACGCGCAAGGGGCTGAAAAGAAAACTCGCGAGCGCGGGTCTCACCGAAGCACTCACGCCCGATGAGCTTTATGCCTTCAAGGTGTTCCTGATCATCGCCTTCCCGATTTTGCTTACGTTCATGAAGTTCGCCTGGGAAATGGATATTCCGCCCTGGGCTTATCCCGCGAGTATGGTTATCGGCTACTACTATCCCGACAAAATCTGGCTGAGCTCCGTGATCAAAAGGCGGCAGGAAGAGATCCGCCGTGCGATGCCGTTCGTCGTGGATCTTCTGGCCCTCTCGACGGAAGCCGGCCTCGATTTCATGGGCGCCATCGGCAAGGTGGTGGAGAAGGCCAAACCGAGCCCGCTCGTGCAGGAGTTCACGATGCTGCTAAAAGAGATCAAGGTGGGTTCTTCGCGGGCTGAAGCCATGCGGAACCTCGCCTGGCGTTGCGACATGATGGAGATCAACTCCTTCATCGCCGTGCTGGTGAGCGCCGACGAGATGGGCGCGAGCATCGGGAAAATCCTGCGGCAGCAGTCGGAGCAGGTGCGGCTGGACCGCTTCATCCGCGCGGAAAAGGCGGGAGCCGCGGCGACGCAGGCCATCCTTCTGCCAATGATCCTGTTCATCATTCCCGCGGTATTCATCATCATCTTCGGTCCGTTCATTCTCGGGATGAAAAAAGACACGGCCGGGGAGACGGACCTTTAAGGCGCGGGTGGAGGCGGTAGTGAAAATGGCGAAGGTAATGCGCAAGGACGGCAGCACGCTGATCTCCCGCTGTGGAGTGGCCGAGACCGTGCCTGAGCGTATCACCGGCCTCCTCCGGCATAGCTCGCTGCCGGAAGATGAAGGGCTCTGGTTCCCGCGCAACACTTCCGTGCATACGTTTTTCATGCGCTTCGCCATTGACGTGGCATTTCTCGACGCTAAAGGCAAGATCATCGCGCTCTATCCCTCGCTGCGGCCGTGGCGGCATACTTGGGTTCATTTCTTCGCGGCGGGTGGCGGCACGCTGGAGGCCTGCGCCGGCCTGTTCGCGCGCAACGGGCTGAAGGTGGGGGAGGAGCTGGTGGTATGCCCTACTTCCTGAAAATTCTCTCATCGCCCGATAAAAGCAGCGACGGGCTGAAGTTCGAGCTGGGCCAGGGCGACAACCTGATCGGCCGCACCTCCCCGCCGGCCAAGCTCAAGCTCGACGGAACCAAGGTAAGCAAGAAGCATTGCGTATTCAAGCTGGAGAACGGTGTGCTCAAGGTGGACGACCTCAACTCATCGAACGGCATTTTTGTGAACGGGAAGAAAGTATCGAGCGCGATGCTCAAGGAAAAAGACCGGCTCGTGATCGGCGAGTTCATCTTGGAAGTGACGGTGAAGTAAGGCATGAACATCAGGCTCTTAGTGATCGCAGGTCCGAACCGCGGGGCCACTTATTTTCTCGACGACGGCGAGACCTCATTCGGCCGCGGTTCCGACGCTGGTGTGGTGCTGGCCAGTTCGCAGGTTTCCAAGAAACATTTCGCGCTCGTGTGCAATCACGGCAAAGCCGAGGTGAAAGACCTCGGCTCGTCCAACGGAACCTTCGTGAACGGCGTGCTCACCAAGAAAAAGCTTCTTCAGAACCACGACAAGATCTCCGTGGGTCCGTTCGTGATGGAAGTGCTCATCCCCGAGGTGGTGAAGGCGGTCGCGGCGCCCGCGGCGGCGGCAGCCGGCGGTCCCGTGGGGGGAATCGCCGTCGAAGAGGGACAGTTCAAACTCGAGGAAGATGCTCCCAAGGGACTCGTCGCCAGATACTGGAAGAAGTTCGACGATGTGTTCCTGCCCGTGATGTACGACTTCTACGAGAAGCTCGACTATCCCACGCTGATCTCGCTGATGTTCACGGTCTACGTGGTCTTGAGCCTGGGGTTCGCGGTCTATCCCGTGCTCCAGAGATCAAGGGAAGAGGTGATGCGGGAGGCGGAGCACCAGGCGATGTACATCTCCGAGCAGGTGGCCTTCATCAACCGCCAGGCGATCAACGAGAAGCGCGAGGGCGTTTTGATCACCGACTTCGCCGAGCGCGAAACGCACGTCAAGGAAGTGGTGGTGGCGAACATGGAGGGGAGGATCCTCGCCCCAGGCCAGCGCCTCAATGAAGCCTACAACAACCCCGTTTTCCTGAGCTACCGCTCCAAGCTCGACAAGAACCAGAACATGTGGGGCAAGACCCGCGTGGCGCGTAACGTGGATGCCGAGGAGATCTACGCCTTCACACCGGTGATGATCCTGTCACCCACCAAGGGAATCCAGGTGCCGGGCGCGATCTCGATGGTCACTTACTCCACGGCCTCGCTCGCGCTCGATCCCGGCACGGTGGGCTCCGTTTACCTCGAGGCGCTTTTCTGGAGCGCGGTGGTGGGGGTGATTTTCCTCTATCTTCTCTACAGGGTCACCCACCGGCCGCTCGAAAAGCTCTCGGAAGACATGGATAAGGTGTTGAAGGGAGACGCGGAATCGGTCGAAAAGAAATATAGGAACGATGTCGTGGACAATCTCATCGACAACGTGAATGCGGCGCTGGGCAGGATCCCCAAAGCGGACGGAAAGCAGAAGGAAGAGACGGACCAGGGGAATACAGAGGGCGTGATCATCAACAACATGATGCGCTCGATCGAGTATCTGGCGATGAACGCCAAGCACCCCATGATGATGATCGACACCGAGGGCAAGATCACGCATGTCACGAACACGTTCGAGGAGCTGACAGGGATACGTGGGGCGAACGGGGAAACCATCGAGACGGTAAGCCGCGATGAGAGTTTTCCCGCACTGGTAAGGGAGATGATGAGCAAGGCCCCCGATGCGGCGGCGGAGGGCGTGCACGAGGATTACGAGTTCAACGCCGGCACCCACAAGATTCACGGATATGCGCTATCTGGGCTACCAGGAAAGATTGAGGCCTTTCTCTTTCTTTTCGAGAAGCTGGGGGATTGAACTAGATGCCAGGAGGGGGACCAGCCGTACTCCGAT
>DATBTF010000044.1:0-3376 GCA_036559405.1 Bdellovibrionota bacterium | reverse complement strand
CAGTGACATTCGAATCAGCACAATGGGGGCAATTTGCGGGCATGGGAGCTAGCGATTCGCAAGCTCCAGGCCATGCCTCACTGGGAAATTCAAATCCCCATCAACATTCAAGGGGAACGGTTACTGACGCTTCAGATTCGCTTCGCGCACCCGGCGGCAAAGCGTTTTCATAAGCGCCTTCGTCCAGGTGGGCTTGGCGAAGATCAGCAGATCGAGCGTGCCACAGGGGATTTCGATCAGCTCGGAGGGCTCCACGGCCATCACGTTCGCGCTGCGAGGATCGCCCGTGATGTGCGCCATCTCGCCCACAAACTCTCCCGGCATCACATGCCCAAGCACCACTGCGTTCCCATTCAGCTCGTGCGAGGCCTGCAGTTTGCCCGTCTTGAGCAGGTAGGCGCCCGTGGATTTCTCCCCCTGCTTGAACAGGAAGTCGCCGGGTTTCAACGCCACGGTATTGAACGTATTGGCCTTGAGATTGTCTGCGTCGAGCACGCCTTTCACGGTCTGCACGAGCTCCTCGCGGCTGATCGGCAAGGAGATAAACTTCATCAGGCCCTTGGAGAGCTCCCCCACGAACACAGGTTCGGAATCGGGAACGTCCGAGATCACGAGAATCGGTAGCTCCTGGAAAGCGCGGTCCATGCTCAAGGTCCGGCAGAGATCGCCGCAGGTAACCTTGGTGCCGAGCTCCATCCCCGTGATCAGGAGTTTGGGGGGCACGTTGCGGATTTTTTTCAGCGCCTCGCTGCCTTCGTGAGCTACGTAGACCGTCCCTTCCGGGAACGTCTCTTTCAGAATGGTTTCCACCTCGGCAGCGACTTCCGTATTGCTATCGGCCACCATGAATATTGTTTTACCCGACAAGCTGCTGTCCTCCCGCCGCCTCGAAGCTCCCGAAATCGAGCAGCTCGGCCCGGCCGTCTTCAATTCTAACAAAGTTCGAGGAAAGCATCCACGAGCCTGGATTCAGATAAGTGCCCCCGAGCGGAAGCAACGCGCTGCCGCTATGGTGTGTATGGCCAAAGACCACGCCGTCGAATCCACGGGCCTCGATCTTGGCGGCGGAACAGTAAAAACTGGCAGGCTCCCCCTCGATCCCGGGCATACCGTCGATGTTCAGCCAGCGGGACTTCAGCCGCTCAAAGCGGATCCACATCCGGTACAGCGCGGGATTCACCTTCAGAAGCAGCCCGCCCACCCAGGTGGACAAATCATACAGCCGCGGGCTGGCGACAAAAAAAGGATCGTAGAGATGCCCGTGCTCCACGCGGAACCGTGCTCCTCCGCAGCGAACGTTCAGGAATGGCGCCAGCTTGAATCCGCTCCAGTCGAAAAGGAAGTGCTCGAACACGATGTCGTGATTGCCCACCACATAGTAAACCGAGGAGCCGCAGCGAACCGCCTCTTTGAGCGCCTGGAGCACTTCGGGAACGTCTTGAGTGAAGCGGCCCAGCGATACCTGGGCCACGTCGAAGCCGTCGCCATTGATGCAGATGTCGTAGCCCTGCGAAACAGCCCAGCGGATGAAGCGCACGGTCTTGCGGCGCACCTGGGAAAACGGGTTCCCCAGATGAAGGTCGGAAAACACCACCATTTTGCGGCAGCTCACCTGGGTGATCATGCCGCCTCTTTTTTCAGGATTTTTTGGATTTGCTGGAGCGCGGCCTCGTCCACCAGGCCTTCGCCGGCACTGCCGTGCAGTCGTTCGTTGGTTTCGCGGATTCTCCGCGAGAGCGATTGTAACAGCTCGAAAGCAAAGGTGGGATCGCGCCGGATCTTCAGCAGGAAGCCTCCCGGCTGAATGCACAGGAGGCGCGTCTTGCCGCGGGCCACGGCCGTGCCCGAACGGGGCAGGCTCTCGAGCAGCGACATCTCGCCGAGAAACTCACCTCGTCCCAGCACCGCGAGCTGCACGGTGTTTTGTCCGGAGCCCCGTTTCACCACCACAGCGCCCGACTGCACCACGTACATCTCGAGGGAGCTCTCGCCCTCCCGAAAAATGCACTCTCCATCCGCGAATTCGCGCACTGATTCCTGGGAAAATTTTTCTTTCATTCCGCGACCCCTACTGTCCTTGATTCTTTTCGGCAAAATACCGAACTGGAATTAGAACGCTATGCGGCAGCAGCTAGCAGAGGATTTCTGTGGATCAATCCGGTAGACTAAAGGGAATGAATCGGCTTTCCCCCCTGTTCTTTAGCCTTCTGGTGCTTACGTCCTGCGCCCATAGCCGTATCCCTGTATCCGCTCCCCTGCGTTCCGGAGGCTCTCGCGGCTCCTCCTGCTCAGCCCTGGACGAGGAAAAGCGTACAGAGATCCTGGCGATCGCCGACCCTGAAAATTTTCCTGCCACCAGGTACCGGCGCGGCCCGAGCTCCCTGACTGGGATCGAAAAGGAGACGGACTGCTCCCATTTCGTGCATGAGGTCTATCGCCGGGCGGGCCTGCCGTACGCCTTTCGCACCACCCGTGATCTGGCAAATGCCCGTGAATTCGATTTGCTGCCGGAAAGGAACGCCAGACCGGGCGATCTCATGCTCTTCCGCGGCCATGTGGGGATCGTGGCGGATGACGGCCGCATCATCAGCGCCCTACGCACCCGCCACAGAAAGCGGAAAAGCTCCATCGAAGCCCTCGACCGCTCGAACTTCCGCTCGTTCCGGGGCCGCCAGCGCTATGTGCTGCGTTACCGCTGCCAGCCTTAGCTCTTTTTCAAAATCCAGAGCGGGCTTTCCAGCTCGAGAATTTTCCACTCATGTTTTCTGGCTAGCCACTCCACGGTTTCTTTCTGATAAAACACCACATGGGTGGGGTCACGCCGGTACGTCCAGTTCGCGAACTCCTCGCGCCCTACAGCCAGCTTGCTGCTGACTCCCAGAATTCCCCCGGGCTTGAGCAGGCGGTCGAACAGCGCAAATTCCTTAGCCGGATCGAAGAAATGCTCCGCAGCCTCGCAACATAGTAAAAAGTCATAGTGAAAATTAAGCAGTTCGGTTTGTGGAAAAAAGATCGGGTCGTAACTTTCAGCACTAAACCCCAGAATATGTAGTGCCTTTTCCATGCCTCGGGTGGGGCCACAGCCGAAATCCAGCCCCTTTGCTCCTGAGGTAACATGCCGCACGACCGGCTCGGCCAACCGGCGTAAATAAGCTATATAGGCGCTGTCAGAGGGAGAATTCTGGTGAGTTCGGTAGCGGGCCTCTTCGGATTTACGCGAAGGACGCGATGCCTCGTCCAACCAAATTAATTTGCAGTGGGTGCATAGCCAATATTGGATTGCCTGGGAAAACACTCCCCAGCTTTCTCTTCGGTCAGCACTACAAAGTGGACATTTCATTCCAGAAAGGTTACTTCACAAATGCAGAAAACATCC
>DATBTF010000043.1:0-29741 GCA_036559405.1 Bdellovibrionota bacterium | reverse complement strand
GTAGCGGACCTGCCATGAGAAAGGCCTGGGACGAAAAAATTCCGCGAGATTTTCAGTAGTAACTATTTCACCGCACGGCACTGGCAGCCCACCGGCTGTCTAAATTTTAGACAGTCATCTAAATCTCTACAGCTGCATTCGGCTCGCGTCCTCGCTTACAATAATTCAAGTTTATAATTCTAAAAAAGGACACGCCTATGCGCACCCCACACCTGCTTCTTTTGACTGCGATGATTTTCTCTTCCGCCCCCCTGCAGGCGCGTGACCTTTCTCCCGGCGAGAAGACGCGGATCGAAGCGGGCCTTTTCTTAGAAACCCTCCAGTCCAGGCTGCAAGACGTGAACAGCGTGATCGCCGACCTTTCGCGGGACCTGGGCGCCAAGCGCCGCAAATCGAACGAAGAAGTCGCGACATACCAAAAAGTTCTCTGTCACTACGAAGGTGAGCTGCAAGGGATATATTTGGGTGGCAACGAAGGCCTCCGGGCGATCGAGAACCTAGCGGACACCGATGCCAAGCGCGCCCTGGCCCTGGCCAAAGCGGCTCTGCGGCATGTGCCGGAATGGTATGACATGCTGAAGGACTCCTGCCTCGTTCCCAATAGCGACCCCGTGGAAAAGCTGATCGAACGGGCCCTGCAGGTTTCAGAAAAAACACAGCCCGCCATCGTGGAGCTGGGGTCGCAAGCCGCAAAACTCAAACTGCTTCGTTAAGACTACGCTTTCCAGAAAAGCTTTCTGTAGATCTTTTTTATAGTCGTCAATGAGATCGACAGGCTTTCGCACGCCCGCAAGAAACTCTATAATTTTTCTTTACTCAAAAAATACGAGGCGTAAAATCAGAGGTACATCTACGGGAGGAACACTTACGGAAGGATTCCGCATGAAGCCAACCACCCTCTCGCTCCCCCTCCTGATTCTCCTCTTCTCCCTCCCTAGCGCCCAAGCGGCCCCTTCCTGCGCCCCTCAATTCCTCAACTTACTTAAATCCCACGACTACCGCAGCTACCAGGTCTATGAAGGCCTATCGAATAAGAACGATTTCTTCCAATACATGAACTGCGGAAAATGGGACGGCGACATCTTCGCCGCCATCCACGAAGGCATCCACGGCTGGGACTACGACCAATTGGTATACCACCTCGATTCCGGGGACAGCATCGAGATGCCCGAAGAGGGCGCCGGCCCGGCCCCACGCCTCATCGCGCGCGAGGTGTCTGATAGCCCCTACCACAACCCCTATTTTACCGACACGAGCGCGGAATCCAGCAAGCGGCTGCGCGGGCTTCTCGAAGAGATGAATGGCTACACCCGCGAGCTGATCTCCGCGGCCCGGCTGATCCACAAGCTGCACAACGACAATGAAAGCACCAGTCAGCGCGACGGAGTGGCGAACATGATGTACTTCGTGAAGATCTACCTATATCGCGTGGGAGACAATGCGGGCGCCTGGAACAAGCTCATCAACTCCCCGGACGCGGTGAATGCCCTCCGCCGGCTCTGGTTCCAGGCGGACATGAGCCTCCAGATGTCTTGCCCGATCCCGAGCCTGGGCATGGACGACCGCAAATGGATTCAGCGCGTGTACTCGAAAGATAAGAATAGAGGGATCGCGGCCATTCTCGGAAAAGCCCCGGAGATGCCCGCCGAATGCGGCGGCAAGTGAACCGGCGCAGCCGCAACCGTAAACTAAGTTATTATTTGAAAATGAAAACGCTGAACCGTTTCAAAACAACAAACAATTAGCAATCACGCCTCATTCGGGCTCGTCCCGCTAGATCCTGCTGGAAATCAGAAAATCACGAATAGCATCACCAGGCAATGCGCCGACAACTAGTGGGATGGGCGCCGGTCACACCGGCGAGACTACTCAAAATTAAAGAATGGATGGATGGCTACTTAAACTGAGTCAAAACGGAGCTTGAAAAGCCCGTGCCACTCAGGGAAATTGAACAGCATGAAAACCCTAGCGATCTTCTTCCTGCTTTTACTTTCCCCTTCAGCCCATGCAACCGCCGACCTAGGAATCTTTGTATGCTACGCGCATAAAACAACCGGAGAATGGACGCACGAACGCCCGCTCACGGTACGCGAAGCCATCGATCTCAACGATGGGGAGGGCTACAATATTATTACCGGCCACTCACAGGGCCCGGGGGAGAATTCCGGATACTGCGTGGAAATTGTGGGCACCAGCACCGACGATATCGTGCTGAATGCGAAGGTTTTCGCGGGAAAGTCGTTTTCTCGTTTTGATAAAGGCTGCGCAGCCAGGGGTTTGGGGATTCGCCTGATTTCTTCCGTGAGCAAAACGCTACCTCGGCGTGATCATCTCGGCTTGGAGGTAAAATACAACGATGGAAGGAGCGAATACATTCACGCCTACTATGCGACCAAGGATGAGCTAAGGGAGAATCTGCAGGAGCATGCCGAACGGGTTTGCCCAACGCTCCCGCTCCCATGACGGAACCACCAAAAAATAAAACCCCGAGTAATCCGGGCTTTATTCAAATAAATGGTGGAGGTGGCGGGAATCGAACCCGCGTCCGAAGTCAGTCTACATCGCCGGTCTACAAGTTTAGTTTATGTTTTTTCTTACCCAAGCGGCGTCCACAAACAAACTACGCCTGAGCGAAGCCTACTAAAGTTTCGAACCTGGCCGGCATGCCAGCAACCAAGATCTAGTCCACTGTAATAACGACCAGCCCCAGCGTTATGGACCCCACCGAGGTGATCGCGTCACTTAACTAAGTTAAGCGGCGAGTGCGTATTCGTTGCCGAATAACAATTGCCACCTGTTTAACGTGGCCTGATGGCACCACGACTTGCACGTACGAGCTTCTTGACCCCGTCGAAACCAGGTCACCCCCGTAAGCTCCCTTTATAGCATAGGAAGGCGCAAAAACGGGGGAAATCCCTGGCATGGGACCTAGCCGCCGCTGGGACGCGGGAGCTCACGGCGCTCCCCGAAATTAGCTGAAGGCGGACTCGGCCTTTTCACTTCGCTAATAATGCCCGCCAGCTCGAAGGAGCGGATGATCATGTAGGACAAATCAAGTTCCCACCAGCGGTGGCCGTGCTTTGCCACCGAAGGCTGGGCGTGGTGGTTGTTGTGCCAGCCCTCGCCGGCGGCGAGCAGTCCTACCCACCAGCAGTTCACAGTATTGTCCTTCGTTTCGTAGTTGCGGTAGCCCCACATATGCGAGGCCGAATTCACCAACCACATGATGTGCCAGATACAGGCGGTGCGAAGAAAGCCGCCCCAGAACACCCAGGCCCAGCCACCCGCGAGGTAGAGGAGCGGCAGCATAGCCGTGGCCAAGGCAATCCCATACTTTTCGAGGAATACGAGGTAGGGCTCCTTGATCAGATCGGGAGTGTAGATGGCGGTATAGTCTTTGTTGGCTTCGAGATCTTCCATGAGAAAGAGGTGGAAAACATGTGAGTACCAGAAGCCCCGACGGGAGTCGTGCGGGTCTTTAGCAGTATCGGAATAGCGGTGGTGCGCCCGGTGCATGGCAGCCCAGTGGATAGGCGGGCCGCCTCCCACAAGAGAGCCGATCGTCGCCAGCGAATAGCGCAGCCAGTTCGGGGCTGTGAAGCCTTTATGCGTGAGCAGGCGGTGGTAACCCACGTTGATGCCCAAGGGGGCCAGCACGAAGATCCCTATAAATAAAATTACTGTATTTTCCCAGGCGGGAAAGAAAAAGGCGCCCAAGGCTAGCAAGTGGACAAGCGAGATCCAAAAGATATTGGAATAATTCCAGACTGGTTTTTTCATTCGCTCCTTGCAACCACTGGATCTTGCGGAGCCTTTCTGGTCCCGCATTTCCCCCGTATCTTTAAGTATGCGCCTCTTTCCGTGTGCACCATAGGAATATAATTGAGTAAAACCGCCGAAGATTTGCATGGATAGACGCTCTTCGGGCAAGCAGCCATAAATTAAGCATTAGCTCGATTTTAAGTGGGGGATTCCAAAAATATCCCACCCTCCGCAGGCCCCGGGCTCCGCGATTTCCTACCGATCAGTCAGCTACATAGTCAGGAGCGGACTTGACCGCTCCCCCATCCCCCAGCGAGACGGTCAGTTTCCGGATCCGTCCCGTGAAGGTGAAGGGGGACGCGTAGGCGTCCGATACCGGAGTGATGGTGTCGGAACCCACGTCGAAAGTTTCGCTAAGGGAATAAAGGTACGGGATCGTTTGCGGGATCTCGCCCTCGCCCACCTTTCTGCCGTTCACCGTGAGCGTCACGTTTCCTTTATTCGTTCCTGTATTCTTGAAATCGATTCTGAGCGTCACGCGCCCGGTGGGCACAGCCTCGGTGGAAGTCACTTTATAGAATGCCACTCTCGCGTAGTTGTGCTCATACACGAGGCGCCCTTCTTTGACGTAGATCGAATAGCCGGCAAAGCTGCCTCCGTCGGCCATGAGCACGCCCTCAGCTCCGCCCGCGGGAATCTCCACTTCCGCAACGACAAAAAAGGAGCGGTTCATCACGGAAGGCGCGAGCGCATCCGGGATGCGCACCTTGGGTCCTTCATAAACGAACTCCGCTCTGCCTCGGCTATGCATCTGATTGGCTTCATTCACCCGCTCGCCCAGGCTGCGCCCGTCCAGCGGAAGAACGTTGTGGGCCTTGGCTTCGCGGTACCAGAGTGCCCGGAGCTCCGCCACTTTCTCAGGATACTGTGCCGCCAGGTTCTTGCCTTCGCTGGGATCGTTTCTAGTATTGTATAGCTCCCATACGTCTTGATCGAAAGGACGCAAATCGAGGGGCTCCGACTGCCACGGCCAGCGTCCGTGGAAGACCGAAACCTTCCAGCCGTCTTTCCAGAGACCACGGTTGCCGAGCATTTCGAAGTACTGCACCACTTTTTTGGTGGGCGCCTTGCTGTCGGTGAGCGTCGCCGCCGCACTCACGCCCTCGATCGGCATCTGCACAAGATCGCGCACTTTTTCGGGAACCTTCACTGCCGCCGCCTCGAGCAGGGTGGGCAGAACGTCGATCGCATGCACGAACTGGGAACGGATGCTTCCGACGTCTTTGATGCGCGCCGGCCAGGAGATGATGAACAGATCATGCACCCCACCTTCGTGGTTCGCCTGCTTCCAGTAGCGGAATGGAGTATTGCCGGCCAGCGCCCAGCCGGCGGGATAGTGTCCCCAGCTTTCCGGGCCTCCGAGCTTGTCGATGCTTTTCAGGATCTCTTCGGGGGTTTCCTTGATCGCATTCCCCATCTTGAAGATGTTCGTGGTGCCGATCGGCGTGCCTTCACCGCTGGCTCCGTTGTCGGAAGTCACGACGACAATGGTATTTTCCAGCTGCCCGCTTTTCTCGAGCGCCTCGAGGATTCGGCCGATCTCATGGTCCGTATGCTCGATGAAACCGGAATGGACCTCCTGCATCCGCGCGAAAACGGGTTTTGCCATCGGCTGCACTTCGTCCCAGGCCTTGATGCTTTCCGCCCTCGGGCTGAGCACGGTGTTCACCGGCATGATGCCCATTTTCTTCTGGCGTGCGAGAATTTCCACCCGTGCTTTGTCCCAGCCTTGATCGAAGCGTCCCTTATTGCGCTCGATCCATGCCTTGGGAACCTGGTGCGGGTCGTGGCCCGCCCCCGTGGCGAAGTAGAGAAAGAAGGGCTTGGTGCTCGTGGCATGCTCGGAAACAAACTGCACGGCATGGTCCGCGAGATCTTCCGTCAAGTGGTAGTTCGGACGGTTCGGCGTCTCGATAGGTTTTGTATCGCTCCAAAGAGCCGGCGTGAACTGACCGGACTCCGCTCCCTGAAAGCCGTACCAGTGGTCGAAGCCCATCATCGTGGGCCAGCGGTCGAAAGGGCCGCTCGGTGACGTCTCGGTTATCGGCGTCAGATGCCACTTCCCCAAAGCATAGGTGTCGTAGCCCGCGGACTTGAGGTAGTCAGCAAGCGAGCCTGCGTTCTTGGGAAGGATGCCCGTATAGCCCGGTTGATTCGATGCCGTCTCGGTGATCGTAGCCATGTTCACGGAGTGGTGGTTTCTTCCCAGCAGGAGAGCTGCGCGCGTGGGCGAGCAAAGAGCCGTAGTGTGAAAGTTCGCGTAACGCAGGCCACGCGCGGCCACCTTGTCGATATTCGGCGTGCGGTAAGGGCCGCCGAACGAACTCAGCTGGCCGTAACCGACGTCATCGAGAAGAATAAAGAGGACGTTCGGCTTCTTCTCTAAGGCCTGCGAATTGCTTTTTTCGCGATATGCGGCCGTGACAGGCGCCGCCACCACCACCAGAACGAGAACTGCCAGCCCCAGCTTGAATTTGTTTCGATGTCGCTGCATTTTCATGTCTTCCTCCATCAGGTGTGGGACTCGAATTTTTCACGGATGAATCGTCTTTCACGCAGCGAAAGCCCACGTTCGAACTCGAACTCTCGGGCTCGCCCTTGCCCCGCGCTGCCACGAGGTAGCGGGTGCAGTACTCAGAGCTGCAAAGGTAGGAGCCGCCCCGCTGCACACGTTTGACCACGCCGGGCTCGCTGGAATCGTAGCTAGAGGCAGGGCCCTGGGGGTTCTCGATCTCGGCACTCTTTTTGGCGATGGTTTGGTAGGTGTCGGAACGGTACCAGTCGGAGGTCCACTGCCAGACATTGCCCGAAACGTCGTAAAGACCGTAGCCGTTCGAAGGGAATGCCTTCACGGGCGAGGTACCCTCGTAACCGTCCTCTTTTATATTTTTGTCGGGAAAACTCCCCTGCCAGATGTTCGCCAGCCACTTGCCCCGCGGTTTCAGCTCGTCGCCCCAGCTGTATTTTTTATTTTTCAATCCGCCCCGCGCGGCATATTCGAACTCCGCCTCCGTGGGCAGGCGCTGGCCGCGCCAGTCGCAATATGCTTTCGCGTCTTCATAAGAGATGTGCACCGCCGGATGGTCCCAGCGGGTCTTAAGGTCGCTGCCCGGCCCCTCCGGATGCTTCCAGCTCGCCCCCGGCTGATAGCGCCACCAGGCATAGGGATTGGTGAGGGAGATGGGATTCGCGGGAGGAGTGAATACCGCGGAGCCCGGGCGCAGCTTGTCCTTGGGAATTCCTGGAAAATTTTTTGGGTCCAACTCGCGTTCCGCCACGGTGACGTAGCGGGTTTTCTCCACGAAACGGCGGAACTGCGCGTTCGTCACCGGAGTTTCTGCGATCCAGAAGGCGCTGAGCTTCACCGCATGTACGGGAGCCGCATCTGCGAGCCGGCAGTCGGCGCAACCGCGCTCGTATGAGCCCGCCTCGATCCGGATCATCCCTTCCAGGGAGTTCACACCTCCCTCGCCCATGCTCCGGCCCGCTTGAAAGGCGAGAATGGACGCGGCGAGAACGCCCAAGACAAGGGAATGCTTGAATGGCATCTGACTTCCTCCGGTCCGCACTTTGGCGAGCGGGCCGGGGCGCAAGCAAGCGTCCTTATGACATGCCTAAAAATAGTCTTCGTTTAAGGGGTCTCGCCCGTGTCAGAGCCGGCTTTTCTTCTTCGCCTTGTTCGAGGCGATCTCGCGCATCACGCGTTTGAAAATCGCCTCACCGCTCAGGCGGTGCCTGGGCTGCGCAGTTTTGGAGGCCTTGAGCTGGTCAAGGGAATATAGCTTGCCGCCATAGGCACAGGAGGGGCCGTCGAACTTGAGGGCCGCGAGCCCGTTGGTCGTAAGCTTGACGATCTCGCCCCGGCAACGCTCACCCTTGGCGATCCCGTCTGTAGAAATCTTCTGCCCCACGAGGAACTTCTGCTTGTCGAGCGCCGCTTCTTGCACGAACTCGATTCTGGTGAGGTCGGATACTTTGTAAAGGGGATCCGTATCAGTGCAAAGAAGGGATTCAAACTCCAAAGCGGCATGTCCGGAACGCGTAAGCTCTTTCACCTTCGCGCTGCAGGAGCTGGCGAAGTGTCCTTTCAACACCACGGAATCCCCGACTCGGATACCATGGTAGCGGGTTACGAATTCCAGATGCTGTAGCTGCTTTTGGGCATAGGGTTGGGCGGAATCTCCACAGCCAGTGCGGTCAAAAGCGAGGGTGGCGTAGCCGGGGGAAGGAAGAGACTCCACTCTGGCGGTGCATTTGCGGTGCATGCGTCCCGTGACCAGTACGCGGGTACCTTTTTGGAAGCTCGCGGCTTCGGCGGCCAAAGGGAAGGCGACCGTAAAGCTCAGAAGGAAAAAGAACAGCTGCATCAGGGGCTCCGGTAGAGGTGGAAGAAGCTTGCCGGAGGGATTGCGAGATTCGTGCCCGGGGCGGGGAGCCGCTTATCTTCTTTTAGAGGGGAATTTCCGGTGCTTTCTCTGCCTAGGCTCCTACATCCGCCCAATGTTTTTCCACCAGGACAGTGGGCTCCCGGGACCACGGCAAAGCGCGAATGCCTTTTACACCTGTACAAAAAAACAGCCTGTCTCCATATTGATACATGCTTGAATTCACAGGGTTTTATTGAGAAATTCCTTGGCACTCCTGATGCATTTATCTTTCCCAAGAAGGCCACGATGGCCGAAGGTGATAGGAGAGCCGATGAAACACAGGAAGAGTAACAAGGCCGGCTTCCAGAAGATCCGCATCACCGGAGTTTTTTAAATAAGGTTTGTTTTTAGGAGGCCCTCCACCCCGGCCTCCTGAGTTTCAGAGTCCCCCCTTTCGAGGCCCGTTTTCCTCCCCCTCCCCCCCAACGGAAAACGGGCCTCAAATTTTTCCCCTGACGCATGCGCTAGAACGTTTTCCCTGCGGTACCCCTAAGATATAATTCCCCGCATGCCGGCGAAGACCCTCCTGCCATGGATTGCCTTTGGAATTCTCCTGGGGACACTCTGCTTCCTCCTGACGGCCTACGCGGCTGGCAGGCAGTTCCCTTCGCTTTACG
Organism: Bdellovibrionota bacterium; assembly: GCA_036559405.1. Classification (GTDB taxonomy): domain Bacteria; phylum Bdellovibrionota; class UBA1018; order CAIPTA01; family CAIPTA01; genus JAKFYM01. Next base: position 20,875 of record DATBTF010000043.1, on the reverse strand, counting down.
GAACACCTCTGCATAGCTTCGGGCGCTTCCATGTGTTCTTCGTGCACCTGGGCCTAGGCTGCGTTCTGCTGTTGCCCCTCACGGAGTTCTTTCTCGCAAGGAAAAGGATTGCGGTGAAACCCAGAGCCCCGACCGCATGGCCGCACTGGGCCGCGCATTTCACCATTCTGACTTCCCTGGTTACGGGACTGATAGCCGAGCTGATCGAGCGCTACCCGAATGACCGGATTCCGGCCCATGCTTTCGCGGCCCTCTGCTGCTATCTCGCCCTTGTGCTGCTCTCGGCTCTCTCTGTCCAAGTTCGATACGGCAAAGCCCGCATGGCCATGGCGTTACTTCTTTTTTCGCTGGCGGTGACGGCGGGCGGCCTGGGCGGCCTGGTTTACAAGGGCGAGCGCTATTTTTCTGTGGGCCGCTGAGGAAGGAGTAAGGGTGCCCGGCATTTTCTTTAAAATTCATCCCCTGCTCACCCACCTCCCCTTCGCGCTGGCGCTTTTACTTCTCACACTGGCCCACGCCCGCTATTTGGAAGAGGAGCTGCGCGCCCGCGTTCTGAAATGGGCAGCTTTTGCTCTCTTTGCCGTCAGCCTGTCCCTCGCCCTCACCGGTGCAGGGCTGCTCTTGCAACAGCGCGACTACTACGCCTCCCCCTACTGGCATCTGGCAGCCGGTGTGGCGTTCCTGCTACTTACCTTTTTTCTTTTTTTCCAAAAAAATCTAAATCCCTCCCGCATGCTGCAGATCTCCCCTCTCTTGGCCCTCATTGCATTGGGCACGGGCGTCTTTCTCGCATTCGGCAAAAGCTATCTGCTTTCCCCCACCACCTACGATCCGAAGTCCGAGAGATTCTCCCTCGTTCCGGAAAGCCAGCTCGCCCGTTTTCACAGCAGCGTGCGGCCGATTCTCGACCGCAAATGCGTGCGCTGCCACAATCCCGGCAATCCCCGGGGCGAACTCGACCTAACCAGCGTCGACAGCATCATCAGCCACAAGGGGAATCTGAGCTTCTACACTCCCGGGAATTCCGACAAAAGCGCCTTCTACGTGGCGATCAGCGACAACATCCTCTCCGAACGCCATATGCCGCGCATGGCGGGCCTGCTTTCACCCACAGAGATCGAGACCGTGGAGAGTTGGATCTACGAGGGCGGCTTCAAGCTGACGCAGAACCAGGAGACCGACGCAACCGCCACTACGGCACGTGAGGGAGAAAGCAGTTGGGCTTTCCGGAAGTTTGCCAAGCCCGCCCTGCCCGCCGGATCCGCTCATCCTGTCGACACCTTCCTCCTGGAGAAATGGAAAAAGCTCGGTGCGCATCAGGCACTTCCCCTAAGCCGGGAGGCCCTGTTCCGCAAACTTTCGCTTACGGTGACCGGCTTGATTCCCACGGCCGTCGACATCAAGCAAATGCGAACTGAGTGGCCCGCGGGGTACGAGAAATCCCTGGACCGGCTGCTCGCCTCTCCTCAATATGGCGAGAATCTCACCGCCTACTGGCTCGATCTCGTGGCCTTCGCCGACGATGCGGGCTTCGATGGAAAAGCTGGGGGAAGTCCGGCCCGCTTCCGCAGATTCGTGGTCGACTCCCTGAACAACGACCTTCCCTACGGGAAATTTCTCCGCATCCAGCTCTCTGCGGACCAGGCGCCTTTCCCCTACGCCGGCGACCATCTCGCCCTGAATTTCATGCCGAAGCACCGGGATGACTACGTTACCGCTGACTACGCCCTCGACAGCGTTTTCTCCTTCGGGCTCGGCATTGAAATGCGGTGCGCCCGCTGCCACGACCACAAATACGAGCCAATCACCAACGAGGACTATTACAATATCGCCAACATCTTCACCGACCACTACACTCTTGGCCAGGTGGGGGAATACGAGCTGCGCATGAAGCGCGGCATGCCGTTGAAGACAGGCCAGTTTGGTCTTTTCGAAGGGAGCTCCGGAGTCGCGCAGGCGGCGAGCCCGCTTCCCTCCGACTTCGCCCGTTGGCTCACGGACAAAGAAAAAGGCGTGGGGATCTTCAGTGCAAGAGTGTTCGTGGACAACGTCTGGCGATTCGTGTTCGGAAAAGGCCTCGTGGCCACTCCCGGGAGATTCGGCAGCAGCACTCCCGCACCGATATATCTGGAATTGCTCAACTGGCTGACCTACGACTTCCTGGAGCACGGCTCATCCACGAAGCACCTGCTCCGGCGGATCCTCACCAGCCAGGCCTTCCGCTCGCGCCTCCTGTCTCCCACCGACGACCCGAAATACGCTCTCTACGGCAGGAAGCGCCTGAAGCTCGAAGAGCTTCGCGACAATCTCCTGAGGATCGAAAATACGCTGAACCTGAGCTACCGCCAAGACGACAAGGAAAAGCAGAATCTGAGCGAACTCAGCCCCAGCGCCCAAAATTCCACCAACCGACGTAGCATTTATTTCCGCCGCTTCCGCGCGTCGACTTCCGCGTCCGACAACCCCTTTTCACTCCACTTCGAGGGAGCGAACGGATTTGCAAGCAGTCCCCAGCGGCCCCAGAGTCCGGATCTGAAGGAGGCATTCTTTTTCAATGGGAGCTACCGCTTTCAAGAGACGGTGAACAAGCTCGCCCTCGCCCCTACGAAGGCCAACCGGAATTTTTCCGAAGCCCTCGCCCGCCAGGCCTACCAGCTGATCCTGTCCCGCGATCCTACTCAGGCCGAGTTTGAGTCGTGGCGGGAACTCTTCGGGAGGGATCCGAATCTCTACCGGGCCTGGAGCACCTTTTACCGGATCCTTCTCACCAGCAACGAGTTCCTTTATATTTACTAGCAAACCAAGGATGGAAGCTTTCGGATGAAACGGCGGGATTTTTTGAGATTGAGCGCGCTGGGACTGGTGGCCCTGCCCACCTCCTGGTACTTCGCCGGACGCGCCTTTTCCGCCTCCCACAAACTCCCGCGGCGGATCAAGTCGGTCATCGTGCTCTATATGACGGGCGGCCCGAGTCAACTCGAACTCTTTGACTACAAGCCCGAGCTGATCCGCATGCATGGCAAAACAAAGTCCGGCTTCCGCACGGAGCAGAACGAGACCGAGGGTGTGCTCATGCGGCCGATCGCCGAGTTCGCCCAGCGGGGGCAGTCCGGCCAGTGGGTGTCGGATCTTCTGCCGAATCTTGCGAACCTGGCGGACGAACTCACCTTCATCAAGTCGGTGAACTGCACCTCCAACAACCATGCCTTGGGGCAGCTCGACTTCAATACCGGCTCGACGCTGATGGGCAACCCGTTCTCGGGTTCCTGGCTCAACCAGGCCCTCGGCGACAAACCCGCCGAACTGCCTAGCACCGTGATCATGGCCGATCCTTTGGGCTACCCCCGCACCGCTCCGTTTTTGTGGAATAGCGGCGGACTCTCGAGCACGGTAGCGCAGCTGGTTTGCAAACGGCCAGCGGACCTCACGAACCTTTGGGGGGAATCTCCCTCCCTGAGCATGCCGGAAATGGAAAGATTCCTCGGGCTCGCCCGCAGGAATGCCTCCCTGGGCGGCCAGGCCGCGGATGCACCCTTACTCGAAGCCAGGCTACGTGCTCTACGGATGAGCCAATCCACCCGCGAAATCTTCTCGCAGCTGTTGGCACAGCAGAGTTCGGAAGAGGAAAAAAAGCTCTACGGACTGGACGTGGAGCTCTGCAAAAACTTCGGCCAACAACTGCTTATGGCTCGCAAGCTGGTGGAAAAGGAGGTGCCCTTCGTGCAGGTTTTTTGCGGGAACGAGGACGACCCCACTTCCTGGGACCATCACGAGGACATCAAGCAGATCATCGAAATGTCGCGCAAGATCGACCGGCCGATCTATGGCCTGCTGACCGACCTCAAGCGCCGCGGCCTGCTCGACTCCACCGTGATTCTCTGGGGAGGCGAATTCGGGCGTATGCCGGTGATTCAGCCGGATTTTGCCCATCCCAACGGCCGCGGGCACAACGAGCACGTCAACACCATCTGGCTGGCGGGAGGCGGCTTCCGCAAAGGATTCTCTTACGGGGAAACGGACGAGCTGAGCCTGCGTACGGTGAAAGACCGGGTGGAAATGGGCGACATCTGGGCCACCATCGCTAACCAACTGGGCATTGACCACCATGAGATGCGTTACCTAGAGCACGGTGTCGAAAAACGTTTTACGAAAAAGTACCATCGCGTGATGCACGAAATCCTCGCCTGACCCCGGCCCCTACACGCTAGCGCTGGTTTCGCTTTCCGTAGTCTCCGTCTATCCTGATGTCTATGGAAAATCAGACATCGCTCTTCGACCGCTGGCTCCGCCCGCTCGGCGCCGCCTGGATCCTTCTCTTCGGCCCGCTGCTGATCGTTCTCAGCTTCCTCGGCCGCCACGGCACGATGTTCACGGAAGAGGAAAAGCACTCCATGACCGGCCGCCTCGTCTACGCCGCAAGCTTCGTGGAAAACTGGTTTTACGACATGCGCACCACGCGCTTCTACGCCCACGAAAAGCTCTCTCCCAATATTGTGATCCTCGAAATCAACGACGAGTCGTTAAATAAAATTGGCCGCTGGCCCTGGACCCGCTCCAAGCACGCCAAGATCCTCGACAATCTCCGCACCTATGGAGCCAAAGTGGTGATGTTCGACGTAGTTTTCGCCGAGGCGGAAAGCGACTTGGCCGACCAGGCCTTCGTGGACGCCATCAACCGCTTCACGGCGAAAGACCGGAACTCGGTGGTGCTTTCCTACGGCGTCACTGATATCGCCGAGCAGTCCGTGGAAAAACTCCCGGACTTCCTGCCGATGAGCTCGCTCATCACCGGCACCCCGGAAAAAGACTCCATGCCCAAGCAGTGGCGTCCCGATAAATTTAACTTCGTGGCAGCCAAGCTCCAGGGCAGCCAGGCCTCCTTCGGCTTCTTCAACGCCGTGCCCGACCTCGACGGCGTGTTCCGCACCACCCAGCTCGCCCAGCAGATGGACGATATGTACCTGCCCTCGATCGGATTCAAAGGATTCGTGGATTTCTACTCCGACGGCCAGGAGAAAAAAGTTGCCATGGAAACGGGTCCCGGCTCGCATAAGCTGCGGATCCTCTCCAAGCAGGGCGAATTCAGCGTGCCCCTCAACGCCCAAGGCGAGCTGAAGGTGCGCTTTCATGGAGGGGAAAACACTTTTCGGCGGATCTCGATTGACAAGGTATTGCTCGATCCCAAGCCCGAAAGCAATGATGAGCTGAAAGCCGTGTTCAATGGCCGGGCCGTGCTGATCGGATCTTCGGCCCTGGGCGCGAACGACTTGCGGCATACCCCCGTGGATCCGCTCATGCCGGGAATGTATATGCACGCCAACCTCTTCCATGCCCTCGACCAGAACTATTTTTACAAAAAAGACGACGAGGGCCTGATCGTCTCATTGGCGCTCTTTTTTCTGGGCGTAGGCCTTGTGCTACTCGTTTCGCGTTTCAAAACCCCGCTCTATGAAACCGTGGGGACGGTGCTGACCGTTGGGGGCCTCTATGCCGCTGACTATTTCTACTTCGCGCCTCAGGGTTACTACATCCGCCTTTTCTTCGTGTTGAATGGGGCCACCTGGCTCTATGCCTGGTTCACCCTGCTCAACGTCTTCAATGAAGCGCGCGAAAAGAAACGCGTGCGTGACGCCTTCTCGCGTTACGTGGCGCCCGAGATCGTGAAAGAGATGCTCTCCAACCCCGATAAGATGAAGGTGGGGGGCGAGAAGCGCGAGATCACGATGCTGTTCTCCGACGTGCGGGACTTCACCACGATATCCGAGCGCCTTACGGCTCAGGAGCTCTCGACACTTCTGAATATTTACATGGGGAAGATGACCGATATCCTGTTCGATAGCGGCGGTACCCTCGACAAATACATCGGCGACGCCATGGTGGGCTTCTGGGGCGCACCCTTGGATTTACCGGACCATGCCTACCATGCCGTACGCGGGGCCAAGCTCATGCTGGAGGCGCTACCGGAAATCAACAAGGAGTTCGAGAACCGGAAATTCCCGCGCATCAATGTGGGGATCGGGCTCAATACGGGCGAAGCCTCCGTGGGGAATATGGGCTCCGACAAAATCTTCCAGTACACGGCGCTGGGTGACAATATGAACCTCGCCTCCCGCTTGGAAAGCCTGACAAAAGAGTACGGAGTGAACCTCATGATCAGCGAGTTCACTCTCGCCAAGCTGGGCGACAAAGCCCGCGAGTTCCGCATCCGCCCGCTCGACCTGGTACAGGTTAAAGGCAAGAGCAAGGCCGTGAAAATCTTCGAGATCATCCCCAACTGGAGCCCCTGGACCAAGGAAGACGCCCTGCTGGAAAAATTTCATGAGGCCTATGAACGTAAGTACCTGAAAAAACACTTTGAAGAGGCTAAGGCCCAGTTCCAGGAAGTGCTGCACACGATTCCTGAAGACAAGGCGACCATCCGCCTGCTGAAAAAGACCGAAGAATTCCTGAAAACCCCCCCTCCCGAAACTTGGGACGGAGTGTCGGTGTTCACCACAAAATAGCCATTAAATAGCTATGCCATCTCCCTTGCCGACCCTGATCTAACTGCTAGAATATTGGCTGGGGGAATAAGGATGCGCCCAATTCAATTTGTTGTACTAGCCGGTTTATTTTTTGCCTTGGATAGCCACGCGGTCACAGGAAGTGCCACCGTGGTCGTGCTTCGCGGAACAGCGAAGACGGATAAGGGCAAAGCCCTCGCGGAAAAACAGAAAGTGGATCCAGGCACCACGGTGATTACCGGTGCACGCTCCTTTGTGCGGTTGCTCTTCCCCGACAACACCCAGCTGAACGTAGGCCCTGATACCACGATGAAGATCGAGCCCACCAAGGCAGGCGAAGCCAGCCTCGTGGACCTCGTGGGTGGCCAGATCCGCGCCAAGGTGACCAAAGACCCCATGGCGGGCAAAGACGGCGCCCCGGTAAAAGACAAAATGGTGATCAAGACCAAGACCGCGGCCATGGGCATCCGCGGTACCGACTTCAACGTGAGCTTCAATGCCTTGAACAACATGACCGCCCTGATTACCTTCGAGGGCATGGTGGCTATGGCCAGGATCGAGGGCGGAGGAAGCCCCATGGCCGCCCTCCAAGGTGGATCCGGCGTGCAGTCGGTGACCGCCGGACAGTTCTGCGGCGCTCAACCTGACATGGCTCAGGCCACGGTGCCTGTGAAGATTTCTCCGGCCCAGCTGGAGACCCTCAAGGGCAACGACAGCTTCCAGGGACTGGGTGAGAAAGCCAAAAAAGAAGCCGCAATGGCTTCGCCCGTGCCTCCCGGCGTGGATCCCAAAGGATTCGCCTCCGGCTCAGAGAAAGCTCTCAAAGAAGCCGTGGCGAAATCCGTGGGTGGCGAAGGCAAGCTCGATGCGGCCGTAGCGGCCGTAACCAAATCCGAGCCTGCCGCGAAAGACGCACCTCCTCCGGAAGGCTTCTTCAACAAGGCCACGGGTGAGTACGCTCCCCGCGCCGGCGGCTTCATCGACCTTGCTTCCGGCCGCTACGTTCCGCCTCCGGCGGGCTCCAGCTTCGATGCGAACACCGGCGTGTTCGTGCCTCCGAAGGCGATGGGCACGGTGGATCCGAGCACAGGCATGTATGTGCCTCCCAAGGGCGTGGATCTCGATCCTGTAAAAGGCTTCGTCGCGGAAGCCAAGCCGGCCGCTCCGGCCGACGGCACCCGCGCTCCCTCGGGAACCGGAACTGCTGCGGCCCCTGGCGCGCCTGCAGGCGCCGCTCCTCCGCCTCCTCCGGGTGTAGCCGCCCTCGTTCTGGCCATGAACACCATGAGCTCTCCCGAGAACTCCACCAAAACGGTGACTCTCGACAGCTCCTTCAGTGCCGGCGGCGCCATCCTGAACCCGACGATGCCCCCTCCTCCTCCTCCTCCTCCTCCTGGTTCTCTGCCCCCCCCTCCGCCCAATACGGATCCGCAGACCAACCAACCCAACTCGGGTAACTGCGGCACGGCGGCCTGCCCCATCGATGTTCCGAACAATACTCCCCCCACGTCGTCCAGCGTGAACTTTTCGATCAACGTGACGGATTGAGCGTGCACTGAAATAGAAAGAGACCGATGACCCGAAAATCGCTGCTGCTGTTGTTGTTGCCCCTGCTGTCCTTCTGCCTCATCTGTCTAGCCCCCCTGCCCGCGCAGGCCGCTGGAAGCACCCATGACCAGAAAATCCTGGCTGATGCGTTCGCGCTCTTCAATAAGGGCGCGTATCCGCAGGCGATCGAAAAGGCCCAGTCGATCCACTCTGACGACCGCGAAACGAAGAGCTCCGTGTCGCTTTTCCTTGGCAACACCTACAGCAAGATGCAGGCTTTCGACAAAGCGTCGGACCAGTACGCCAAGGCTCTGGCGAGCGGATCCAAAGCCCCTAGCATCCATTACGACTATGGCCAGGCCCTTTTCGCCACACAGAAACTGAAAGACGCTGAGTCGCAGTTCCGCAAGTCGATCATCAAGAAATTCAAGATGGGCGCGAGCGCCTACTACATCGGCTATATTCGCTCGGTTCTCGACGACAAAAAAGGCGCCAAAGACTTCTATACGCGGATCGGGAAGCTAAGGAGCGACACCGACAACGTGAAGCAGAGCGCGCTCCTGCAGATCGCCGAGCTGGCCTTTGATGAGGCCAACGAAATGAAGGAAGACAAGAAGCTGGACGAAAAGCGCAAGGCCTTCCTGGAAGACGAGGTGCTCGGCCTCTATCGCCGCGCCCGCGACCACGACAACGACAGCGCCATCGCCGAGCAGGCCCAGGCCCGGATCGACGAGGTGGAATCCCAGCTCGAGCAGATGGTGGAGCGGATGCAGAACGGCAACCCGCTCCCGCGTCAGCGCTATACAATGGCCCTCTCCCAGGACTTCACCTATGACACCAACGTGACCACGCAGGCCGACCAGGCCCTCGTGGAAGTGAGCAGCAAGGACGCGCTCATCTGGAAAACCGGCGTGCTGGGCAAATACCAGTTCGCCTGGGGCAAAGCGCTCAGCTTCATTCCCGAGCTGAACGCGTCCATCACCTACCACAGCCGCCGCCGCACCCCGGAGGTTTTCCAGAACGACAACTACTCGGTCACACCGGCCTGGCGCACCAAGTACGAGCACTGGAGTGGTGGCAAACCTGCCACAGCCCAGCTCGACCTCGAGTTCAACCTACTGCAGAGGACTACCAGAAGCGCCACCAGTTCCCCTTTTATACCCGCTACTATCTCGCGGCCCTTAGCGAACGCGTGAAATGGTTCGATACCGGGAATACGACGCTCAAGGTCAGCATCAAGGCCACGGAATACTATGATCCCGCCAAGAACTCTTACAGCCCGGGCCTCAGCCTCACTCAGATCTTCAAGGTCTTTGGCGACAAAAGCCTGATCAACACCCTCACCGCGGACTATCTCCACGCAAGGGACGATGTGAACGATGAACGCAACGCAAAGCTGCGCACCTCGCTAACTCTCTCGAAGCTCTTTGAAAAGGTGGACGTCACCCCAACGATCGCGATAGGAATCAAAGACACCATGAAACAGAAAGGCTCCCGCGGCAACGAGGTGAACCTTGCGCCCAACCTGGCGTTGAACCGTGAACTCGCGAAAAAGCTCGATGGAACGCTCGAATACACCTTCACGAAAAACTGGTCTAAGTCAAAGAGCACTTACCAGTATACGAAGCACGAGATTCATTTCGGGATGAGCTATAACTTCTGAGGTAGAACCCGGCAGCAGGTAAAGCTTTTCCCTCCCGCCTCCGAAACAACCACATGCGCTTCATCATCCGTCACTGCATCGCCATTCTGCTCTTCCTCTTTGTCTGCAAAATTGCTCTTCAGTCGCAAGAATTCACCGAGAATAGCGGTGTTCCGAAATCCTTGTTGCTCGGCAGTCTTTCGGCCAGGCAACCGATTCCCTCGGGACGGATCGATCCCCGCCCCATCATCGAAGCCATTCGTAAAGAGTAAGAAAATAGAACGAAGTACTAACGGTCAGAAAGGCTTATACACAGCCAGCCAGGCTGCCAGTGTGGCCAGAGCCAGCGTGGCCATATAGGCCTTGGCGGCCTGCGCGGGAAAGCGCTTCGCCACTAGATGGCCAAGCCCCGTGATGGCAAGCCAGATCACCATCTTCACCTGCACCCAGAGCGGCAATCCGCCGCCGATCCTCGCCAAGAGCCCCATTCCCGCCACGAGAATCACGAAGCTGGAAAGCCCTGTGATCATCTTCCACGCTTTGCCTGCAGGCCGGGCCAGAAGGAGCACGGACGCGCTGGACAGGAAGACGAAGATTGCCGCGAAATGGATGACCTTATATGATTCGTACGACATCCTGTTTAGCTACCACCCCGGAAGGACTTTCTCAAGGTGACCGACCTCAGCCCCTCGGACTGGAACGAGCGCTACCAGCGTGGAGACACTCCCTGGGATCTCTCGGGACCCACGCCCGAGTTCCAGCGCCTGCTCGACGAGGGTCTACTGCCTCCCAAAGGAAAAGTGCTGGTGCCCGGAGGCGGCCGCGGACATGACGCAATCTTGTTTGCGGAGCGCGGCTTCGAGGTGGACCTCGTGGACTTCGCACCGGATGCGCTTCGCGCGGCCTTGGAAGAGGCCTCCCGCCACAAGGCCGCCGTATATGCATACTGTCAGAATTTTTTCGATCTTCCTTCCCTTGGGTACCACCAGAACAGCTACGACATTGTGCTGGAGTACACCTTCTTCTGCGCCATCGACCCTGCCCAGCGTGCGCGTTATGTAAAGACGGTCGCGTCCCTGCTAAAGCCGAAGGGCTGGCTGGTGGGGCTTTTCTTCCCGCTCACCATCGACAAGCCCGGCCCGCCCTTTCAGGTTTCCGAGGCGGAAGTGCGTGAGCTTTTTGGCAGAGAGTTCGAGCTTACGATCGAAAAGCCCAAGAAAAGCGTGAAGCCTCGTGAGGGCCGCGAATTTTTAGGTTTGTTCCGAAAGAAGTAAGAGAAACAAAAAATAAATTTTGGGAAAGCTCAACGCGCCGGACGGATCGCGAGCACTACGTGGGCGATTCCGAATTCTTCCTTAAGATGCTGGTGCATTTTCTGCCGTAAGGTTTCCGTCTCGCCCAAGCTCATTTCGCGCACCCGCACCTCCGCCGTGGCGGCGTACATGCGCGAGGTAAGCTCCCATACGTGCAGGTCGTCCACTCCCTCCACCCGGCTGTCGAGGCCGCGCAGGTCGGAGATCAGCTTTTCCGTGCGAACATGCCGGGGCGTGCTTTCTAGGAGCACGTGGCCCGAGTCGAGGATCACATGCCAGGCCCAGCGGAGGATCCAAAGGGCGAGCAGAATGCCCACGGCGGCGTCAATCCACATCCTGCCGCTGAGCTGCATCAGCACGCCGCCCGCGATCACCGCCACGCTTCCCAGGGCGTCGCTCCAGACATGGAGAAGCGCCGAGCGAAGGTTGCGGTCACCATGAAGGTGCGAGTGATCATGCCCGTGGTGGTCGTGGCTATGATCGTGATGATGATCGTGTCCGTGGTGATGGTGGTGCTCGGACGGTCCGTCCCCGCTGGCACGATACAGAAGCCAGGCCGAAGCAAGGTTGAACAGCAGACCGGCGGTGGCCACGAGGATGAGTGGCGCCACCTTCACCTCTTCCGGATGCAGGATTCTTGCGATTCCCTCCTTCACGAGTCCCACCGCCACTGCCAGCAGCAACAGGCCATTCACGAACGACGCCAGCACCTCCAGCCGGTAAAAGCCGAAACTCCGGCTCTGGGTGGTGGGTCGGGCGGCGAGCAGCACCGCCGCGAGGCTCATGACCAAGGAAAAGAGATCCGTCAGCAAATGGGCCGAGTCACCCAATAGCGCGAGGCTGCCCGTATACCAGGCGCCCACCACCTGCAGCACCAGCGCCAGCAAGCTCAGAGAAATCGCGCCTAAAAGCGCGTCTTTTTTCCCTAAATGGAATGACGAATGCGCATCGTGAGGAGATCGCCAGGACGACATAAACTTATTGTAGCAAAACTAGCGGGAAACGGAGGGCGCACCCATGCTGGCAGGCTGCCGGTTGCTCGCTTGGGCAGGAAGCTTCCGCTGCGAAAGCAAAAGCGCCACGACGGCTGCCAGGAACATCAGCAGGGCACCGATATTGATCCAATGACTGAATTTACGAATCGTACGCACGAAAGGCGTATCGGCAAACAGGATCGTAGGGCTTTAGTCCATTATTGGGTGTAAGTATTTGAAAACTAAGACTTTTTGTAATCTTGTTGATCCAGAACCGCGTCTGGCTGGCGCTCGCCCACCGATTCACGGTGGGGAGCCGAGCGTTCCAGATCTTCCTCGCCCGACAGGCCCTTCTTGAAGGCATTCATGCCCTTGCCCAGAGCCGAGCCCAGCTCCGGCAGGCGCTTGGAGCCGAATAGCAGCACCACCACCGCTAAAATAATCAAATGTCCCAAGCTAAGTCCGAACATAGGCAAGCTCCTTCCGAAAATTCGTAACAGCTCAGAGGCCTTCTTTCAAGAGGTTGTCGTAGATGGACACATACATGCTCAAGGCCTCTCGCTTCAGGTCCATGATGCGCATCTCGTGATGGTTCATCTGCGCCAGATGGTCGAGCTCGCCCTCCCCGATCCGCTTACCCCATGCCTGCGAGTCGAAAGGAACCATTCCGTCGTCGCCATTGGCGGCGAGATAGTGGTTCTGGCCCTGGAGCCAGTGCATGGGGAACCAGAGCAACAGGCTCATATTCCCGTCTCCGAATTTCGCCTTGTTCACGTAGGAGAAATAGCGCACGTCGTAGGAGTCGGGAACTTTGTCGTTGAATACTTTCATCCCATAGGTGGTGATATCTGGAAGGAATCGCCGGGTTCCCATATCGTATCCCACGAGACGGAAAAGCCAGTACCAGAACCCCTTGCCGTCAATCTGCGCCACGGCCCAGTCGGCCAGAGGCGTACCGGTATGGGGCGTGCCGATCGTCGTCACGGAGCTGAACTGCATCGACTTCAGCACCGAGATGCAGTAGCGGGCATCGAGCCCGCCGAGGGAATGCGCCACCACGTTCACCATCTGCCCCTTGAGATCCGTCTCGAGATAGTTCTTCAGCACCGCCGCCCGCTCGCCGATCGAGCCATCGGTCGATAGCTGCGCCACTTTTACTTCGGTCTTGGTCGTACGGAGAAAATCGGCCACGCCGTTGAAGTAATCCCCGAGGTTGATCGGGCCGACGTTCAGATTGCTCCCGTGAATGGTAGCCCCGTGAATAAGCAGGATGGTGTGCTTCAGGGGCGACCGGTCGGTTAGGCTCGGCAGTACCGCCCAGGCATTGGCCGAGGAGAAAAACCAGACCGCGAAAACGAGGCTCAGGAGTTGCGAATGCCTTCGAGAGGAGGAATTTTCGAGGCCGCGCGCGCGGGGAAAAAAGCCGCCGCTACGACGATCAGGATTGCGGTGAAAACTACGAATGTAATGAACCATGGAGAAATTTTAACCGGAAGCGAGCGATCATAAAAGATATCTGGTAGCTCGACCACAGGATAAACCTTCAAGGCCAGGGCAGTCCCCAGGCCCGCCACAAGCCCGATCACCGTGCCGATATTCCCGATCACGGCACCCTGTACCAGGAAAATTCCGCCGATCTGGCGATCGTTGGCGCCCATGGCCTGGAGAATGGCGATCTCCTTTCGCTTCTCCACTACCGTCATCCGCAGGGAAGTCACAATATTGAAGCTCGCCACGAGAACAATCATGGTCAGAATCACAAACATCGTCACCCGCTCAAGCTTGAGCGAAGCGAAAAGGTGGGAATTGAGCTGGTTCCAGTCCTGCACGCGGTAATCCTCGCCGAGCTGGGCGCGGATCAGATCGCCGCTCCGATCGCTCCGCTCGAAGTCCCGCACATTGATCTCCACCCGGTTCACCTGGCCCGGCCTTCCCAGGAACTCCTGCACGGCATCTAGCGAAGCATAGACGGTGTGCAGGTCCTTCTCCGGAAGACCGCTCTCGAAAATCCCGTCCACGCGGAAGGAGCGGATACGCGGAACGCTTTCCAGAGGCCCCTCCGTCTCCGTGGGTGAAATCACCTGCACCTTGTCGCCGGGAAGCACGTTGAGCTGGTAGGCCAGCTCCTTCCCAAGCCACAGCCCTTCGCGCGTGAGCACTTTCGGGCCCTCCGCTGCCTCGACGAGAGATTTGGCCAGCAGGCTCATCTGGCTCTCCGAGACGCCGCGCATGCTCATTCCCGCCACTTTTTTTCCCGCCTTGAGGATGGCTTCGGTGGAAAGCACGGGGTTTACGGAAAGAATGTCGGGCGAAAGGGAGTAGAGCCGGTTGACGCCCTCGGTGGGCATGGTGAAGTAAGGATCGGTATTCTCGCCAGCCCGGGTTACGAGAACGTGAAACTCGCCTTGGGCCAGGCGGCTCTTGAGCGCGCCCTCGAAGCCATCCATCACCGATAAGATCACGATCAGCGTGGCCACGCCCACGGCCACGCCGGCGATCGACAAAAAGGTGATCAAAGAAAGGAAGGCGTTGCTCTTCTTGGAGCGCAAGTAGCGAAGGCCGACGAAGCTGGAAAGACCGGCCATCTCGTTTCCCTAGTAGAAGGAACCCTTGCGTGCCACCTCGAGCAAAGCGGCACTGGGACGGAGACGCTCGCCCCCTCCCGCGCCAGAGAAGCGTTCGAGAGTCTCGGCCACACGCTTGACACCCTCGTTATCAGCGAACCTCAGCAGCCCGCCGCGGAAAGGAGGGAATCCCGTGCCCATAATCATGCCGAGATCCACCTCGCCCGGCGTTTTCACCACGCCTTCGGTGAGCGCGATCGCGGCCTCGTTGATCATCGGATAGGTCATCCGCTGGATCAGCTCGCCGTCGGTAAGGCCCACGGACTTGGTGGAACGGGTCTTGATCAGGTCAAGAATGCTCTCATCCACGTCCACTTCCTTGCCGTTCTCGTAAAGATAGAAGCCCTTGCCGTTCTTCTTGCCCAAACGGCCACTCGTGGCCACAAGGTCCGTGAGCGGCGAAGCTTGCGCACGCGCGCCGAACGCCTGATTGAGGATCTTCGCCACCTTGGCGCCCACATCGAGCCCCACCTCATCGGCGAGTCTCATCGGGCCCATCGGCATTCCGAAATCCTTCATCACCTTGTCGATGCGCTCCACCGAAACGCCTTCCTCGAATAGGAACATCGCCTCGTTCATGTACGGGAGCAGCAGCCGGTTCACCAGGAAGCCGGGGCCGTCTTTCACCACGATCGGCGTCTTGCCGAGCTTTTTGGCCAGCTCAAAAAGGCTGGCCACGGTTTCCTTGGAGGTTTTCGCGCCGGCGATCACCTCCACGAGCGGCATGCGCGAAACCGGGTTGAAGAAGTGAAGCCCGCCCACCTTTTCGGGCCGCTTGGCCACCGACTGCATTTCCGAGATCGAAAGCGAGCTGGTGTTCGACGCGTAGATGCAGTGGTCGGAAATATAGTTCTCCGTTTCCTGCAGCACTTTTTTCTTCACGTCCATGTTTTCCACCACGGCCTCGACCACGAGGTCCACGAGCTTGAAGCCCGAGAAGTCGAGCGTGCCGCTGATCTTGCCCATCTTGCCCATGAACTGGTTCTTCGTGAGCTTCTTCTTCTTGAGGGCGTAGCCGAAGTTTTCCGCGGCCTGCTGGTAGCCGAGGTTCACGCTCTCCTGCTTGATGTCCTTCATCCGCACGGGAATGTCTTTACTGGCGAAGGCCCAGGCGATCCCTCCACCCATCACGCCGGCGCCCAATACGGCGCTACGTTCGATTTTCATAGCCGTGACTTCCGGGCCCACGCCATTCGTTTTCTTCACGCTCTCCATGAGCAGGAAGAGCTCGATCAGGCGCTTGGAGATCGGGGTAACCGCGAGCACAGCGAACGATTTGGCTTCCCGTTTGAGCGCCTCGTCGATTCCAAGGCCGTGGATCTCGGCGAGCAGATCCAAAATCTTAAGCGGGGCGGGATATTTCCCCTTGGTGTTCTTCATCACCATTTTGCGCGCCTGCGAGAAGACGTAGCCACGGAAAGGCACCATTTCCATCAGCCGGGTCAAAAACGTATGCACGCGGCGACCCGGCTTGCCGGCGTTCGCCTTCGCCCATGCTAAAGCACGAGCATTGAAGTCCTGCTGAGGAAGATAGGTATCGACTATCCCCATCTTGTAGGCGCGCGTGCCATCGACTTGCTTACCGGTCAAAATCATATCCAGCGCCGTAGGCAGCGGAACCAATCTAGGCAGGCGCACGGAACCACCAAAGCCGGGCAAGATGCCGAGCATCACTTCGGGCAAACCGATTTTCACCGCCTTGGAGTCCGACGCAACCCGTTTGGTGCAAGCCAGAGAAAGCTCGAACCCTCCACCGAGGCAGGCGCCGCCAATCGCGGCCACGGTCTCGAACGGAAGCTTGGAGAAATAGTGAATGGCTTGCTGGCCAGCCGTGCAGCCGGTGAGGGCTTTGTCGATGGTATCTAGGCCCTTGATGAGGTTGATGTCCGCACCGGCGATGAAGATATCGCTCTTGCTGCTCGAGACGACCAACCCCTTGAGGTCTTTGCGCGCGTACAGGTCCTGTGTAACCTGGTGAAGTTCCTTAAGCGCCGACTCGTTGAAGATGTTCGCCTTGGTGTCGGGCTGGTCGAAGCAAAGTTCCGCCCAGCCGTCGCCGCGGTCGATCAGCTTGTAGTTGGTGTAAGTAGCCATGGCGTTATGCTCCTCTTTCAACAACAACGGCGCCTCCTTGGCCCCCCCCGATGCAGAGGGAAGCGATTCCAAATTGCTTATTGCTGCGCTTCAGCTCTTTCAGCGCAGTGAGCACGACGCGTGCGCCACTCGATCCCACGGGGTGGCCGAGCGCGATTGCGCCTCCGTTGGGATTGAGTCTGGCGGGATCCACCTCTCCCACGGCTTCCGAAGTGCCAAGCTTCTCGCTACACCACTCTTTAGATGCCATGGCCTTGAGCACGCTCATCACCTGGGCGGCAAAGGCTTCGTTGATCTCCACCACGTCCATCTGCGAGAGCTTCATGCCGCCTGCTTTTTGCAAAGCTTTGTGGATGGCGTAGGCAGGGCCGAGGCCCATGCGCTCGGGCTCGTGGCCGGTGAATACTGCCGAGCGGATTTTGCCGAGCACTTTATAGCCGGCCTCACGCGCCTTGTCCGCGCTCATCAAAGCGAGCATGGCGGCCCCGTCGGTGATCGGGCAGGCGTTGCCCACAGTCACGGTGCCGTTCACGCGGTCGAAATAGGGCTTCAGCTTGGCGAGCTGCTCGAGGCTCTGGCCTTTACGCGGCCCCACGTCTTGGGCGATCGAGGTAGTGTACTTCATCGGCATGGGAAGCGGCACGATCTCCTCCGCCATGCGTCCGCTTTCCTGCGCGGCCACGGCCTTGCGGTGGGATTCCACGGCGAAACGGTCCTGGTCTTCCCGCGTAAGACGGAACTCCTTAGCGAGCAGATCGGCAGTCTGTCCCATATTCATCCCGCAAAAAGGATCGGTGAGCCCCTCTTGTATAGCTACTATTGGGTTCAGCATACTGCCCAAGGGCAGCTTCAGAAGAGTCATGATCTTCTGCATGGGAGACTTCGCGCGCATCAAGCGACCAAAGAAATCCACAACGTCAGGACGGTAGATCAGCGGCATCCCGCTCATGCTCTCCACTCCGCCCACGAGCATCACATCCGCCTGCCCGGTGCCGATCTTGAGCCAGCCCTGCATGATCGCTTCCATGCCGGAAGCGCAGTTGCGGTGAACCGTATAGCCGGGAATCGACTTATCGAGACCGGCCTGCATCCCGATCACGCGCGCGATATTGGCGGCATCTTCCGGGGAACCCACGTTGCCGATACAGACTTCATCGACCTTCACGCGGGCCTTGGTCCCCACGCCGTCACCAAGCTCCAAACGCTCGATCAGCTCGCGCATAGGAACGCGCCCGATCTCATGGGCCCTTACTTTGGCAAGCTCGGCCCCTGCCTTCACAAAGGGCGAGCGAACTCCATCGACAATCACCACATCCCGCATGGTTTATCCCCTTTCCAAAATTCTTTAAAATTGTACATGGAAAAGGGCAAAAACAGGCAATCTTTCCGGGCCTTAGAATAGACACGCTGAGCAGCAATTTGTCAGGGAAATGCCTAGCGGGGCGCTCTATTGAGCTCCTTTACGATCTGGGGAATCGTAACCCAGCGAATGGAGCCTTTGGTCTTTTTCAGAAGCTGGGGGATCACCTTGACGGTATGCGGCTGAATGTCATGGAACAGCACAATGCCGCGTTTCATGTCCCGCATCTGCAGCAGAACCCGCTTCAGTACCGTAACCGGGTTTTTGTCATGCCAGTCCACGCTATCCACGTTCCACTTCACGTGGATCATCCCCTGCTCGACGATCAGCTTGCGAATGCCCGGTTCCTTGAATCCGCTCCCGTAAGGACAGCGGAAAAATTTAGGCTTCTCCCCATAAACCTCCGTCAGCTTCGCCGTGGAGTCTACGATCTCGTGCTGCCAGGTGGTGTGCCACTTCGCCAATGCTTTGGGATCCATGAGATCGGCGTGAGTCCAGGAGTGATTCTCTACAGGGTAGCCGGCCTCGATCGTGGTTTTCACGATGGGTTGATACAAAGAGACGCTCTTGGCCAGCCAGAAAAAGGTGGCCTTGACTCCCGCTGCCTTCAGGTTTTCGAGCTGTTTCAGAGTGTGAGTCGGGTGAGGGCCGTCGTCGAAAGTAAGCGCGAAGGTGCCAGCCGGAAATTCATTGCCACTGATATTCCCCTGGGACCCTGTGGTGGGAAACACTTTGCGGCCATCCCCCTGCCTGGGTGCGGGTTGATCCTGTGGCGGCTGAGGCTCTTGCGGTCCTGGAGTTTCGGGCTCGATTGTGTCGACATTCTCGGCCTCGTCGACCACGGCATTCTCAAGTGGGTCGCTTTCCGGCAGCTGGCTCACCAGTTGAGCTACCTCCACCGCGCTCGCCTGTGCGGCTTGCACGAGCTCTTTCCCTTCGAGGGCGGCGAAAAGCTTCGCTTCGGCCTGATTTGTCCCCTCCGCCACGGAAATGGCTTCGCTCATGCGGGCCATGAGGTCGTTCAGAAGCACACGCTGGGCAAGGCTGTTGCGGGCCTCCATCACGGCATCGCGAACCCCTACAGCCACGAGAGCTGCCTTTTCCTCGGTTCTGCGTTCCTGGGCCGCCTGATAGATGTCGACGATTTTTTCTTCCATCCGCTCCACGAGCGGCCGTGCCAGCAACAGCTTCCTATACGAAGGCCGGTTCCCGAGCTCGGTGCCACCGTCCCCGCTCTCCAGCGATTGGTCGAACTCCGTAAGCCAGCGCTGGGCCCGCAGGCGGATCGTAAGCAGGCGGCCCACAAAAGCTTTGGCGGCCTCGCGAGGGGCAGGCGATCGCATCAGTTGATCGAGGGTGATATCGAGGCCCGCCGCCGTTTCGGAGCTGGGCGCGCGCGACGGGCGCGAAAGGGGGCCGGTGGAAGAATGGCTGCAGGCCGTGACAAGAAAAGCCATTCCCAAGAGCCAAACGAACCGCATAATCCCCCTCTCTGGAAGCCGCATTTCAGGCACGCGGCTGAGGTAAATTATATTGGCGCCAGACTGGGCTTGTCCATAAAACCCCCTCTAAAAACGAACAGACCCCATGCCGTGGCATGAGGTCTGCTTTATGAGTACTACAGTGGGGTCGGAGGCTTAGAAAGCCACCTTTACCGTTCCGAGGATCGAGTAGAAGTTCTCTTTCGCAAGAGAGCCGCCCACGATCGACTGGTCCGGGGTGGCTCCGTAGTTGTAGCCATTGTTCACGAAACCGTAGTTGTTGAGGGGCTGGTTCTCCGAAGAGCTGAACACCAGGGCGTAGCGGAAGAGCGCGCCGAGGGAAACGTTCTCAGAGATATTGAACGAGGCACCCGACTCCAGCAGACCCAGCCAGGACTTCACTTCGTAGTCCGTGCTGCTGTTGCCGTAACCGCCGTAGCCGTACGGGTTGTACGGATTGGCGCCATACTGGCTCTGACGGTAGTTCAGATAGCCGAGGTTATAGCCAGCGCCCACACCACCGAAGATGCGGAACTTGCTCTCACGCGGCATCAGATACATGCGCATCAGGCCGCTGAAGAGGTTCTGGTTATAACCGAGGGTCTGGGTGTTTCCGCCGAAGCCGTTGTAGTAGCCGTAGAAGGGGCTGTTACCGGCGAGGCCGATGTCGTACTGCGAGTAGCTGTAGCCGAGCACGAGGGCGAAGTTATTCTCCACGTCCATCTCGAGCTCGAAGCCCGCGGTGTATTTGGAATCCACGTTATAGTAGTCCGAATTGATCATGGTGCGGCCGAACACAGGAGCTACGCGCACCTTGCGTTCCGACTTGGCCTTGTCCGCAGCAACCGAGGCAGACACCTCTTCGCCGTCCAGGTCTTCCTGGTCGTCCACCTTCACCGACGGAGCGCTATCCACCGACATATAGTCCGCTTTCGCGGGAGCGGCGTTAGCGTTCACGAGGCTGTCTTGCACCACCACGCTCTGGGTGGGAGTGCTTGAGCCCTGAGGAGCCGAGCCATCCTCCACAGTGATTTTGATCTTATCGAGAGTCTTGAGGAGAGCGCTTTCGAACTGGGACTGCACGTCCACCATCTTCGCCTTCACACCTTCATCGAGCTGGTTGCCCATGGAAGGCTTCGTGGCGGCCGGAGGAGCGGCGACGGTCTGGGCAGGAAGCTCAGCGTCCATCGAAGCAGCGGTTTCCGTCTGCTCGCGAACGATGACTTTGCGCTGCGTAACAGTTTTCGGCTTTTTCTTCAGAAGAACGATTTCTTCGTCCTGAACATCGCCAGCAGCCTCAGGGGTGATCGCGTCTTCCTCGATCGCCTGTTGCTTC
>DATBTF010000042.1:0-3108 GCA_036559405.1 Bdellovibrionota bacterium | reverse complement strand
AATCTAAAATTTCCAGGAGCCCCTTTTTATGAAAACGACTCTCCCACTTGTCGCACTAACACTTACTCTTTCCACCAGCCTCGCCCACGCCGAAGGATTCACCTGCTCTGTGCCGAAAGCCGACGGATCGGGCCGTGCCTCGATTCAGGTGAACGCTGACGAGAACTACGTTGTCGTCGACGGCAATCGCACAGCCATTCTGGGCAAGGTATCCACCCCGATCAAGGGCGCCGCCGATTATGTCGCGGTCGCCGCGGCTTGCCGCAAACAGTTCCCCTCAGACGGCAAAGCGCCCGGAAGCATGGATCAGCAGCTCGCCTGTAGTGAGAAGGCGATGAACGCATTCGTGGCCGTAGACGCCCCAGCTGACCTCGCCAAAATGGCCTATTTGGGCCTCATATTCGCTGACCTGCTCGACAACTCGGCCGACGACGGCAGCGTACCCATGGAAAAGAGCGGGCTCGACATCTCTAAAGTGGTCTCCGCCCGCGGCTATCAAGTGGGTAAAGCCAGCCAATTCGGCATTCCCGCGATTTTCGAGTACTACGGCGCGAACGGCCTGCTCGGCCGCGAGCTCGTGATTACGCCTTATGTAGTCCCCTGCAAGTAAGAACCTTGCTGGCTGTACAGAACTAGGCCCCGGCGTCGTAAGCCGGGGCCCTTTCCATTGCGCTACCTCTCGAGCGCGGTAGCGATGTTCTCTAGGTACTGCAGGATCGAGGCTTCGTTCTTACGCACCAGATAGAGGCGGGAAATATTGGCATCCAGGATGAGTTTGCGTCCGCCAACAATCGCCTCACCCAGCACAGCTTGTCCGGTGGTATCGAATGCTAAGGCGCGGGTAGGACTCCATCCACCGATCACCAGGCGGTCATTAGGCGCTACGAAGCCACCGATTTTCACCACGTCCGGAAGAGTAGAGATTCCCCGAAACAGCGGATTCGATCTTTCCGATTCCTCCGGCGCCGTCAGGCTAACGATGCTGTCGTCTTTGGTGGGAGACGGAAAATGGGAGACCGTACGCTCCGTGGCAAAGAGCGAACGCGCACCGAGGCCATTGGTCACGGCGTTAGCGTGATAGACGTTTCCGAAGCCGGTGCCTAGGAAGAGGTTGCTGTTTCCCTGGACGATCAAGTCGAAATACTTCTTGAATTCCAGAGACTCGACACGAATATCCGCAGGGTCTGCTTCTCCCCCGGAAAGCAGCCAGATCTGATCGAACGTAGCCGGATCTGGCCCGGGACTCTGAGTGCGATCAGACGGGCCTACTATTTGGCCCTCAAGCTGGTGCTCGTAGTATATTTTCACGCCAGGGCAGGTGGCGGTGATGTGTCGGATCACGTAGGCGTCGGTATCCATGCCGTCGCCCCTTAACCAGCCTGATTTCAGATCAATAATTTTGATGTTCTGGGGTTTGCTAGGGCAAGCCTGGGCTTCACCCATTCCAACCGACAGAGCGGCAAGAATGAAAAATAGACGTTTCATCGGGAATCTCCTTTTTTGGCGAAGCAAGTGCGCCTCGCCGTGCACGCATTGGTAGCAAGGGCGCACAGCGGTCGCCACAAAGGAGGGATGAGAAGGAGAGATACGATTTGATGCGGTTCGAGTAGGAGGGTTATCATCAAATCAGCCGCTATGAGCAACGAATCGGACAACCAGAAGCCAGAAGATT
Organism: Bdellovibrionota bacterium; assembly: GCA_036559405.1. Classification (GTDB taxonomy): domain Bacteria; phylum Bdellovibrionota; class UBA1018; order CAIPTA01; family CAIPTA01; genus JAKFYM01. The sequence continues at coordinate 1,436 of DATBTF010000042.1, read as the reverse complement.
CCCTCGAAGTGGAGCTGCCGGAGTGCCCCGCAGAGCGATCGAATCTTCTGGAAAATAAACGCCAAGCCGTCGCCAAAGAAGTGCGCGAGCACGAAGAGCGCAGGCGCGAGACGGCACGGGCGATCGAAGAAAACGTTCCGCTAGCTCCTCCGCTTTCCGCCGTCGCCTGGAAAAGTTTCCTCGCCCTGGGCGCGGTGAGCGCGATTTACTTCATTTCGCTGGCCTTCACTGACCCCACGAACTTCCGCGACGGCCGATGGATTCTCGGGAAAATAGCCAAGCAGTTCGTCGTGAACATGGCTGTGTGGGCGTTTTGTATGTGGGCTTATAAAAATTCCTCCATCGAAACGCAAAAGAAAGTGACGATCGCCTTTCTGCTCTCCTGTGCTGTGTTCCTGCTATTGGCGGTGATGGTTGTGCTGGGCTTGTTCAGCGCCGACGGACGTGCGGTGTGGGGCAACCGAACCTTCGTATCTTCGCTCGTGCTTCAGGCATTCGCCTTTGTACTTCTCTTCAAAGTGAGAAGGGGGTTCCGCTATCAGCTGGATCACGGAGACACCGAGCCCGTAGGTGCGCGGCCGATCATTTACCTCTGCGAGGGCCTGATGCTCTATCTCACGCTGGGGATCTTTCTCCAGGCAGTGTTTCACATCCATGTGCCGATGATCCTGGCGATTCTCGTGCACAACCCGAAGGGGCTCTTGCTGTCCTGCGTGCCGTTCGCGGGATATGTTTGGATACGGAATTTGGTGGCGGGTTATTGAGCTTATCCCCGAGGCTTTTGGCGTTTGAGACAGTCTACTTCGTCAAATAGAACCAAAAAGTCTCTTTCTTCCCGTTAAACTTCGCCACACAGGCAGGAACGTCGCGGTCGACAGTCACAGTGCTGGCCTGGTAGGTGGCGAAGAGCTTGGTGGCACTGATCTTCTTGAGAGTGATGCCACCCGTTTCGATGGTGTGGCAGGGCACCCAGCTGCCGTTCACCTGCACTCCGTTGTATTCCTCCTGGCGGGTGAGCATGGCGCCGCCACTTCCGTCGGCGAAGGGGCGGTACTGGTCCATGAACACCAGGCCCGAGGGACGCAGATCCACCTGCACAAATTTGGCAGGATCGCTCTGGCTCCAGTCGCTGCGAACTCGGGGGATGCAAAGTCCGGAGGCGTTGCCAAGGCCGCTGCTACGATAGTAGTTTTCGTAGCATTGGAGCTGCATGATCTTCTGCGCGTCGGTGGCAGTGACCATGTCTTTGCAAAAAGTTCCCGCGGGATAGTTCGTCTGGCCCGCCTGGAAGGTATTCCAGTTGAAGCTGCCGGGTTGCTGCTGGGTTCCCAAGGCAGTTCCATTTACATCCGTAATCATCCAGCTGCTCGTGCAGGTCACGAGAGTGCCGGGTGTGGTCAGTGATCCGTTGTAGTAGCCGGTCATGCTGTTGCTCT